>NZ_DAMBQF010000017.1:0-54214 GCF_032062245.1 Soonwooa sp. | reverse complement strand
TCCGCTTGAGCCGGGCATTTTCTTCTTCCAGCTCTTTCACCCGTTTGAGTTCACTGGCTTCCATGCCATTGTACTTCTGGCGCCACTTATATAAAGTTGCTGTGCTGATGCCATTTTCCCTTGCCAATTCCTCGGCACTGCGGCCGCCGGCAAACTCCTTTAAAAACACCTGCAATCTTTGCAGGACTGAATGTGCTCTTTTTCATTGTCTTAATTACGATTTAAAGTTAATTATTTTATACTTTTAAACCGTACTGTTTTCGGGGGAGCTTACATACACAAGAAGTTATTGATTTCATTTGCGAGTTAGTAAAAATAGGTAAGAAAACTAAACAACAAATAATTACAGAATATAATATACCTAAAACAACCTTGTACAAATGGATCAGTAAACATCAAAAGTAAGTCAACTGCCTAATTATCATCGTATTTATAGTGATATGATTGCGATGAAATATCCTGATAAAGTAGAGGAATTTACAACAATATTATTTTCGAAAAAGAAAATATCTTATATGATGTTATTGCTATCAATAAGAAGTTGTTTGGTAATAATCTAGATATATCAAACCAGAAATTACGGTCTTATTCAAAAAAAGATATTTAAAAAATTCTTAACTTTCAGATTTCTAGGGAGCTTAATAACTCCGAAATCGCTAAATATTTCAAGATAAGACGAAATTCGATTGCAAAGTGGAAGAAAATATTTCAAAATAAATAATATTTAAAATATACCGAAAAGTAGGTATTGTTTTTAGTTTTAGTTACTATTATTTTTACAATACAAACATTAGATCAGAGCTAATTGATATAATTTTATTTATTTTTTTTAACCAAAAACACTTACCATGAATTCCGTACAACATTTGGAGTTGCAAGAGTCAAAATTGCAGCTTCAGCTTCAGCTAAAAATCCAAAATTTTATCGATGACTATATTATGGAGTTTATCCATGTTTTGGATTGTTTTAAAGAGCGCCAATTGCCATATCGGGTAATGTCTATAGATAAGATACCAAGTCAGTGGCGCTGGCCTCTTAGAGAATTTTTTATGTCATCTAGACTTAAGGATTATCAATTTTATCATGCCATTTTGATGGATAATAATCGGCTTATGGATATTTGTTTTAGTAAGTATCCTTCACTTAATCCTATTAAGTATATTCCAGATTTTCATGATTACATTCCCAAAGAAAAACGATGCAATCGTACAATTTTGGAACGATTGATTAGTCAAAAAGAACTTGAAAATCAGAAAATTTTTCTCTATTTTATCAAATATTCAATTTTGCTTGAGGCAAATTTATTTGATATTTTAAAGTTAGATTCTGAAGAAGTTTTTAATGTTATTGACGGTGATGTTTTAATTTTTCCAGAGCAACAAGAGTGGTTATTATCTTACTCATCAAATGAAGAATGGTACTTTGTGTAAGGCTACCATAGTTTTTTTAGGGTTAACAAAAGGCTGTTTTCGTAACAGCCTTTATTAATTTAGTTTAGAGAAATTTTACCAATAATTATATATCAAATTATTCAGAATTTCATAATTTTCGATTTGAATTTTATAGCGAATTTCATTATCGAGTTGTGACAACATTTCGATAGTATTTCGGTATTTTACTCTCGAGTTCCAAATATTGCTCTATGAAAAAGATTTAGAGTTAATTTTTATAAAAATCTTATTTAATTCAATTCTTTTTGTATTTTGAAAATACAACTCCACATTTGGAGTTTGTACTAATACTTTATAGTTATCAAAGACATGAAAATTAAACACAACAGTTTCGTTATTTCGAATTTTCTGATTGTAATTTTTAAACTGACATTTTACAATGTTTTGACAACGAAATCAAAAGAATCTAACTTGCCTCTAACCAAGCTTACAGCTATATTCTGAGAATCTTTAAAATTAATCGATAGATATTGTAAGATTTTCAAAAAGAAGTTATGCTCATGTAGTCAATAAATTTTTCATTCTTTTTGCCCCAAATAGTAGCGTCATAAATTTTCATTTGATCAGTAGTGAAAATGTAGATTTTAACTACTATGTAAATGGGAATTATTATTATGATAAACAGTAAATAGATTATACCAAGTGTTATAAATGGCAAAATGAGTCTGCCATAATATGTGCTAAAAGAGATAATAGCTGCACCAAAAATAATTAAAGAAAATATTTTCAGCAAAAATAAAAATTCGACTTCGGGTTTATCAAATTTTAACGTTATAAATCTTTTTGTTTTCAGCATAATAGAAAAATGTTTACTTTTTTCTTCAAACAAAAAAGAAGCTCATATAAAACGAACCTCTTTAATTTTTATTTCTCTAATTTCCAATTTTTTGAGTAAAGCATAATTACCAAACCGGCAATCATAAAAGGAATACTTAAAACTTGTCCCGTATTCAAACCAGCGAATTGGATAAACTCGTCGCCTTGTGGTTCTTTCAGGAATTCTACAAGGAATCTTATTGCCCAAAGGATGATGAAGAACAATCCGAAAAGCCAACCTTGTTGATATTTTTTATCTGTTTTTCTGTATAAAAACCAAAGCAGAACAAATAACAATACATAACCAACAGCTTCAAAAAGTTGTGTCGGATAACGAGGAATTGTCACACCATATTCTGAGCTTTGTTGCGGAAATAACAAAGCATAAGGTGATTTTGGATCAACAGGTTTTCCGATAATTTCAGAATTAAAAAAGTTACCCATTCTAACAAAAGCGCCACCAAGAGCAACTACAATTCCTAGTCTATCGTATACCCAAAACGGATTTTTCTTGATTACTTTAAAGCTATAATAAAGTGTTGTAAAGATTAGAGCGATGGTTGCGCCGTGACTTGCAAGCCCCGAAAATCCTGTGAAATGCAATCCTCCTTTTGTCGAAATCGGTAAGAAAACACTTAAGAAATCTTCTTTGAAAAGTTCGGGTTGATAAAAAATAACGTGCCCCAAACGCGCACCCAGAATGGTTCCAACCAAAGTCCAAGTGAATAATGGATCCAAAAACTTCTCGTCAACATTATCGATTTTGAAGATTTTTTTCATTAAAATATAACCGAATCCAAAAGCGAAAACGAACATCAAACTATAAAAATGTAGCGTACCAAAACCTAAATTAATTCCATTGGCTGGATCCCAAATTTTGAAATCTGTTTTTAAGGATACTGTATCATTAGATTTAATTATATCACTTTGATTAACTGCGTGATACATGTATTTTACATTTTGGATGTCATTAATATTAACAGCATTATCTATTAATTTGAAATCCTTAGTTAAAAATTGATAATTATGATTTTTATAATTAGCAAATGTAGAAAGTATAAATGCTTCGTAATCAGCATTTATCGGCTCTTTATTATCTTTATTAACAATAATTAAATAATTTTTCGCTGGTGTTTCGTTCGAGTAGGCACTGAAAGTATTACCATTAACGGTTGCAAAAATCTCAACCGGAACATTTTTCCCTTGGATGTCAAGTTGTGCAGACGTGGTTTTGATGTCAGAAGTTTGAGCTATTAATAATTGGAAAAAACCAATTACTAAAGTGAAGTACAAGCTAAATAATTTTTGTTGCATTTAGTATATTTTAATGTTCATGTTTTGGCGGTACAGGATCATAACCTTCGCCGCCCCAAGGATGGCAAGACAAGATTCGCTTTATCGATAACCAACTACCTTTGAAGATCCCGTGGACTTGCAAAGCTTCGACAGTATAGTGCGAACAAGTTGGCTCGTAACGACAATTTTTACCCAACCAAGGCGATATTGCAAGTTGATAAAACTTGATCAACGCTACCAACGGAAAAGTAATAATTTTGTTAAACATCCTTTTGTTAAAGCTACAAAAATAAAGGATTTTTATTTTAAAATAGATTTTTTGCTGTTAAAGATTAGCTAACATAACTTCTAAAAGTTAAGTTAACTCGTGGCGCAAATATTTTTTTGGTCGGTGGAAGACGATGTAGCCAATGTTGTTGCGTTTCGTCTTTCATAATGAGAAGACTTCCAGATTCTAAAGTTAAAGAAACAACCTCGCCAGAAGCCTTATGTTTAAAAGAAAATTTGCGTTCTGCTCCAAAACTTATCGATGCAATCGCGCCATTTTTTTTCAATTCTTTTTCAGAATCGCTGTGCCAAGCCATGCCTTCGTTGCCATCATGATAAAGATTCAGAAGACAAGAATTAAAATTTTCGGAGGTTAAATTTTCAATTTTCTTTTTAATGTCTAAAAGTTCTGGCGTCCAAGATTTAGCAATTTTTGTCCTTTTAGAATAGGTGTAAGCGTAGTCGTCATCACCGTACCAAGCTACTTTTCGTTTGGTTGTGATGAGTTTTCCGTATATTAAAGCCTCATCATTTTGCCAGTCGATATTATTAAATAAATTGGAATAATAAAATTCAGTTTCTTCGTTGCTAAACACTTTCCCATAATAAAGAACCGTTCCGTCAAAAGGCAGAAGATTTTTAGTGGAATCAAACTCTTCAGGGAATAATGACAACATGTTTTAGAATTTATTTTAAAAATGAAAAAAAGAAGAAATTTAGTTTTAAAAAATTAATGTTTCTCGTAATCTTCAATAACTTTTAGTGCGGTTTTTTCAGTTTGAATAATATCTTTAAGAATCATTTTCAAAGTTTCTTTTTTATCCTTATCTGTTGCATTGATATTGCTATAAACTAAACTCATCATAAGATCACTTTTGTTATTTAACGTTGATTTTATATCTTCAATTCTAGACAGAGCTGCGATTTTTTTATAGTCAACCAAATCTATTTTTGATTTGGAAACCGATTGCCAAGCATTGGTTTTAATCTGTGGAAGATAAAATCCGCCCGACTCCATAATAATGTTTAGAATATTGATATTCTTATTATTAACATTGGTGTCTAAAGATGCAAGTAGGACTTCTTGTTTAGGGATTATTGTCTTAATATCTTCTTTACTATCTTTTAATTCGCTGTTTACAGTGGTAAAAACTTGGTCAACATAGGCTTTATCTTTACGTTCAGAATTCCAATTTTCAATAAAAAGCGCAATTAAAATACCTGCAATAACAGGAATAATTTCTTTAATAAATTGAATGCTATATTTTTTTAAATTTTCCTACATTGGGTTAAGATTTAGCAAGATTTTAAGTCAAAATAAAAAATTAAAATTTAATCAAACACCAAATTATTTTGGATGGCTAAAGATTTTAATTCTGTTTCTGTCCATTCTTTTTTTGGATCACTTTTCTCTGTAATTCCGCCGCCAACGTACAAAATAGCATAACTTTTAAAAAATTCTGCGCATCTCAAATTCACGAAATAATAGATTTCTTCCTCGGTTTCAACTTTTATAAAACCAGAATAAAACTCACGACTGTTAAACTCGATTATTTTGATGCCTTGCATACAAACATCTTTCGGAAAACCGCAAACGGCAGGCGTTGGATGTAATTCCTTTATTAAATTTTCTAAATCTTGAGGATAAACTGTCGCTTTGAAATCCGTTCTCAAATGTTTGATATTCCCAGAAATATGATCCTGAACTTTGGAAACGCTGATGTCGACTGCAAAACGTTTTAACACCGAATGAACATAGTCTGTAACAGGTTTTTGCTCTTCAATTTCTTTGTCTGTCCAAGCTTCGTTGAGAGGAAGCGTTGCTGCAAGGCTCATGGTTTCGAATGCGTTAGTTTTTTTATTATATTTTCCTAAAACCTCCGAAAATCCACCCATCCAACATTGTCCATCTTTCTCAAAAAGATAACAAAAAGCCGTTGGATAATTATCGCAAAACTGCAGAAAACTCTTTCCTAAAGCCAGTTTTTTGTCGTGTGAAATATCCGTATACATCAATATTTTTCCGCGAGAGATCACTAACTTTTTTAGTTGATTGGCTTTGATGTAGTCAATCGCTTGTAGAACTTTGCGAGAGTAGGTATCTTCGGTATCTTTATAAAGTTCGATACGCTCTTTTTTTGACTTCGGGACATAATCTTCTTCAGCTATTTCTTCAGCAGAAATTTCGATAAGATTTCCTTTAAAATCAATTTCTTTTTTTCGGTCAAAACTTACAAAATTGACATTGACTTCCGATGCATCATCATCGGTTGTATAAAACTTTTCTCCCTCAGGAAATCGAAAGTACAACATAATTATTTGCGGATTACGATGTTAGTCATCGTGGTATGGTTAAGAAGTTCACCTTTTTCGTTACGGATTTCGATTTCGGAATAATGCAAAGTTGCACCCTTTCTGATGAATCTTGCAGTACCCGTTACGATGCCTTTTGTAGCACTTTTTAGGTGATTGCTGTTAATACTAGTTCCTACTGCATAATATTTGTCCAAATCTAAAGCTGTAACAGAAAGCGTCGAACCTAGACTTTCTGCTAATACACAACTTGCGCCGCCGTGCATAAGTCCCATCGGTTGATGTACCTTCCAAGTTACAGGCATTGTTGCAGTAAGACTGTCTTCGGTAATATCAATAAATTTAATGTCTAGAACTTCTAATATTGTATGTTTGCACCATTCGTTAAGGTGCTTCAGTTTTGCTTCTTTCGTCGCTTGATCCATTTTATAAAACTTAAATTAATAGATTTTAGGATTCCAATTTTCAGGAACTCGAGGTGTAACTTTTTTAAGGTAGTTTTGGATTTCTTCCATAACGTCTTCATAAGAACGTGACACCAAATCTTCATAGCTAATTTTGTAACCTAAATATAGAGTTTTGGTAGCAAAATCTCCTGTTGCCATCACTAAAGGCACTTGAGCTTCTAATGCCATGTGATAAAAACCTTTGCGCCATTTTTCAACACGAGATCTTGTGCCTTCTGGCGTAATCACCAAACTGAAACTCTCTTTTTTGAATTGGTCAGCTACAAACTGCACCAAATTATTTTTTTGTGATCTATCGATACCAATACCGCCAAGCCATTTTACAACGAAACCATACCAAGCTTTGGTATGCGCATCTTTAATGATAATTTTTAGAGGTTTTTGCAACTTCCAATATGCGAAGTTACCCAAGATAAACTCGATGTTATGAGTGTGAGGTGCCACAACCAAAACGCAACGGTCAAGATTGTCAACGTCGCCGTCTAATACAATCTTCCAACCCATTAGTTTTAGCATTAAGCTTCCTATTAGTTTTTTCATAAGTAATTATTTATGACAAAAAAAAGTATAACCAATATGGCTATACTTTACAAAGCTACATAAAAATTAGCGTTATATTTTGATAAAATATTTATTTTATTTCCGTATCTTCTTGATGAGAAGATTTACGGAATGACCTTCTGCTTCTAAGAATTTTAGAATAAGTTAGATACGAAATCTACAACTTTGATAGCGAATTCTATGACGATCTGGATCATGAGATTTGGTTTTTATAGTTAACAAAATTAGTGTTTATTTTTCATATTAATATTTCTTTTTAGTTAAAATATTTTAAAGTTATAACTAAAAAGTAGATTTCATTATTTAGTTGCTTTTATTGTCACTTCTTTTTTGCCATCTTTAATATTAATGTTAAGATCGTTAAGATCATTTTTGTCAATATTAAGTTTGTCTAAAACTGCGTCAGCACTGTCGATATGGTATCTTTTTCCGTTGATTCTTACATGGTCGTCATCATTAGAATTGTACTCGATCGTGCTACCATTAATTTTGATTTTATTCTTTTCAATACTGATTCCTGTATTGTTGCTATTTCCGTTAGAGTAGTTATCATAATCAAAATCTTGGCTGTCGCTGCTGTCTGGATTATTGTCGTCATCAATATCACCGCGGAAGCTAACGTCGTTACCATGCTCTTTGATGATTTTCATACTTTTAGGAACAACCAATTCATAATCCACTCTATAACTTCTGAATCTGTAATCATAAGGATAAGAGAAATAATTAGGTAACAAAACTCTATTGCCAACAACTTCTACAGGAACTGACATCCTAAGTGGCGTGTTATAACCTTCACCATCTTTTTTAATGATAAGATATGGTGTTGTTACATTGTCTTTTCTAATAATTTCAACGCTTGGATAATCTTGCTTGTAGATAACTTTTTTGTCAGAGTAGATTCTTCCCCAATAACCTTTGAATTGTTGTGGAATCGTTACATTCTTACTTCCTACAAAAAGACTGTCAGATTTTGAATTAATCGATACATTCTCAGTCTCTTCATTATGACCTTCAAATTGATTCTCTACAGAAATGGCACTGTATGCAAAAACTCCAACTACACCTAACCAAATAAGTCCTAAAATCGCCATGAAAGTACCAACATAATTGAATTTTGACTTTGGAGAGAAAATCTTAATCGCCAATAACAAAAAGCAAATACCACATATTAAAACTGGGATCCCAGCCAAAGCTAACATTAGGTAAGACATATTGTTTTCTTGTAGATAGAAAGACAAATTATCACCAACGTTAAAACTACCAGTATTAAAAGCTGCGAAAATCGCAAACAATCCAATGAAAGATCCAGCCGTACAAAGTATTGCGAAAACGCCTACAACATATTTAAGAACATTCCATATGCTGCTTCCAGCATTGTTGATGCTTTGCTTGTTGTTGTAGTAGATTTCGCCAACGCGTTGTGTTGACTCGTTTGCGAATTGTACAATTTTACCTGACTCTTCTTTTAAGTTGTCAAAATTAAGCGGTTTCCCTTTTAGCTTTAGATAATCTGAAGCCGATTCTGCTTTTGGAAGCACCATCCAAAGGATTCCGTATAATAATACAACCAATAGAGATGATCCTGGCGCTATCCAAAGTAGGATAAAAGTACCAACCCAGATTAGTCGCATCCATGTAACATCCAGTCCAAAATATTCTGCTAGACCAGCACAAACACCAGCTATTTTTTGTTGACCTGGATCACGGAAAAGTTGTCTTTGTCCGTTAACGTTTCTACTAAAGTTAGATCTCGTTTTTTGATTATTTTGTTTACTTTCAGAAAAGTAAGCTTCTTCTTGTTCGTCGATTTGTTCTGGTGTGCCGATTTGGGCAATCACTTTTTCAACATCGATATCGTTAATAACTTCTCTTTTGCCAAGGCTTTCTTTGAAAATTTCAACCATTCGGATCTCAATGTCGTGCATTACTTCGTCCGCTTCGGTTGCATCTAGAGAACTACGCAACGCATTAAGATAGTCGCTAAGTTTTATATAAGCATGCTCATCAATGATGAAGGAAAATCCTGCGAGTGCTATTGATAATGTCTTGTTCATAGTTTTAGTGTTATTGTGGTTTTGTAATTTGGTTAACCGACTCGGTCAGTTCGTTCCAAGTATTTTGTAATTCTTTCAAGAAAAGACTACCTTTTTCGGTAATTTGATAATACTTTCTTGGTGGTCCGCTTGTAGATTCTTCCCAACGATAGTTAAGGAATTCTCCATTTTTCAATCTGGTTAGTAACGGGTAGAGCGTGCCTTCTACCACATCCAGTTTTCCTTTTTTGAGTTCGTCGATCAGATCCGAGACATACATTTCTCGACTCTGAATAAGGCTCAAAATACAGAACTCCAGAATGCCTTTACGCATTTGCGCTTTTGTATTTTCTGTATTCATAGTGTTTTATGATTATTAATGATCGTTATTCTCGAAAAGCGACTTAGCTTTTCTACGCAGTTTAAGTAATATTACATAGCAAAGATATGTATTAAGTTTGGTATTATGCAATACAAAGTAGTAAAATATTTTTAGTATCGTATTTAACTCGTTGATATTCAGATATAAAATTTTTAGGAGCCGAGAACCTGCTTTCGCTACTCGCTGTTACAAAGCCAAGTTTCTGGCCATTTTTTTTGTAACGAGCTCACACATGCCGCTCAATCAGGGCTATTGGATTTGCGGTTTTTTTTGATTTACGATTGTTCTTATTTATCAAATATCCTAACTCAAATAAACTACGACTTTCTTATTAAAACATTCTTATTATCCATTCTTAACAAAACGAAAAATTTTTTAGAAGATTAGTTTACAAAATAATTGAAAGAAAAACTTAGCCAAAATCCATAATACGACTTACAATAAGCCTTTAAGGGGTTGAAACCCTGAAAGATTTTCTTGTCTAAATATTTTATGAATTATAAATTCATAATTCATAATTCATAATTCATAATTCATAATTCAATTACTAAAATTTTAAAAATTATCCGTAGTCCGCGTCCCAAATGGAACGGCATATTGGAGCTCGCACCACAGGCTCGGGCATTAACTTTGGCGCAGCGAAGCGACTAGTGACAGCTGGTTAAGACGCCCAAATAAAAAAAGCCTTCAAATTTTTGAAGGCTTTTGTATTTGGAAAAATTTAATGTTAGATTTCTGTATTTAGATCCCAGTTTTCTAGGTAATCGTGAACGTGTTTTAGCATCATCCCGCCCAAAGATCCGTCAACAACTCTGTGATCGTAAGAATGTGACATGAACATCAAGTTTCTGATTGCAATAACATCTCCATCTGCCGTTTCCAAAACTGCTGGTTTTTTAACAATCGCACCAATTGCTAAAATTGCAACTTGCGGTTGAGGGATAATTGGCGTCCCCATAAGGTTGCCAAAGCTACCAACGTTAGAAATAGTATAAGTTGCACCTTGCGTGTCTTCTGGTCTTAATTTTTTGTTTCTCGCTCTGTAAGCCAAATCGTTGATGGCTTTTGCAAGTCCAGAAAGTGATAATTGATCAGCGTTTTTGATAACTGGAACAATTAGGTTACCGTCTGGTAATGCCGTTGCCATACCGATGTTGATGTTTTTCTTTTTGATGATATTTTTACCACTAATAGAAACATTGATCATTGGGAAATCCTGAATCGCTTTTACAATCGCTTTTACAAAAATTGGCATGAAAGTCAGTTTTTCACCTTCTCTCTTTTCGAATGCTGCCTTATTTTTAGCTCTCCATTTTACAACATTAGTAACATCTGTTTCGATGAAAGATGTTACGTGTGGTGCAATTTGTTTCGCTTTAACCATATTTTCTGCGATAATCTTACGCATTCTGTCCATTGGGATGATTTCGTCACCCGCTGCAACAGCGATTGGCGTAACCGGAGCAGTTGGTGCAGCAGCTTTTGGAGCTTCCTGTGCTGGTGCAGCGTGATTACCACGATTAGCTACATAAGCTAAAATATCTTCTTTTGTAATTCTGTTTTCTAAACCGCTTCCTTTAATGGTTTTGAGTTCAGTTTCAGAAATGTTTTCTTGTTGTACGATAGATTTTACAAGCGGTGAAAGATTAAGATCTCCCGAAAGTGCTACTGCAGCTGCAACTTGTAATGGTTCTTCTATCGTTTTTAAAGTTTCAGCATCTGGCTTTGAATCTGCAATAGGGGCAGCTTCAGTAGAAGCTGATCCTTCTCCTTCAATTTCTAAAATGGCAATGGCTTCGCCGATTTTAGCAACTTCATCCTTTTGTTTTAGGATTTTTACAATTTTACCAGAAACTGGCGTTGGAACGTCTGAGTCAACTTTATCTGTTGCAATTTCTACAACAGAATCGTCTTCTTTAACCATATCACCTTCATTGTATAACCAACTGATGATTGTCGCTTCCATCACACCTTCTCCCATTGAGGGTAGTATTAACTTATATTCAGCCATTTTATTTTTTTTGAATTTTTACAAAAATACATTTTTTTTTGATAGATATATAACGTTCTTAAAAATATTGATAAAAATTGTTTGAGTTGTGTTTAAAGATGATTTTTAGGTGTTTTCTTAAACATGGCATTTAAAATATCTGCAAAAATAAGTTTATACATCTTTTAGTTATGATTGTTGATAATTGATTATAATCAATTATTTTTATGAAAATAACAATGATGTGGGACTTAAATTTTAATTAAAACTTATTTATTTAACAATTGAATCTTAAATTCAATAAAAAAAGCTGTACATTAGGACGTTCAAAAAAACAAAATATACAATTGTAGTTTTAATATGAAAAATTCTTTATTAAAGCGTTCAATCGGAGTAGGAGCATTGTTCTTCTTAACTGTGATGAACGGACAAAGTACGGAGACGATTATTAGAGATCATATCTCAAATGACGCAAGTTTTAAAGGAGTGTCAAAAACGGTAGAGTTTAAAATCCTTAATGAGGATAATTCTGCTAGCTTGAAAGCAAATGTTGTTGATGTGCAACAAACTGTAAACGGTATCCCTATTTATCATTCATTAGCAAAAGCTATTATCAAAGATGGTAAAATGTGGTCATTTAATAATAATTTTGATACTGTTCAGAATGTTTCAAAATATTCGAAACCTAATTCTGTAACTTCGGCATTTTCTTCTGTAATTACTAATCTAGGCCTTGATGAAGTTAATTACAAATTGATTGCTGATGGTGTTGCTGTAGACAATCCAACCGCTGATCAAGTTGCCAATTTTGCTTACTATTATCAAAAAGATGGTAAGTTAGTGCCTGCACGTTTATTCTTTATAGATGATTCTAAAAACAATGCGTTTTGGCAAGTAATGGTTAATCTTGAGAATAACGGGGTTTTAGAAAAACATAATATGGTTATTTCATGTAATTTCCATGATGATGCCTACGCAGCTTCAGAAGATGGAGGGCATGTACACAATCATTTTTTGCCAGCTTTTGTTCAAAATCAAATAAATACTGCACATAAAGCTGCAACAGCTGTCGCAAGTGCTTCTTATAACGTTTTTCCTTTTCCGATAGAGGCTCCAACATTTGGCTCCAGATCAGTTCTAACAGATCCATGGGATCTTGGCGCATCACCGTTAGGATGGCACGATACAGGCTCTGCAAACTATACTTATACGAGGGGAAATAACGTATGGGCATATTTTGATAATGCGGGTACAAATACACCACCTAACACAGATATAACTGACGGTGGATCAGCAATGAATTTTAATTTTCCTTATGCGGAAGGCCAAGATATTTCAGCATATGATAACAAGCACGCTGCTATTACCAATTTATTTTACTCTAATAATATGGTGCATGATGTTTTTTATCGATTTGGATTTACAGAATCATCAAAAAACTTCCAAACAAATAATTTCGATAAAGGAGGTAGAGGTAATGATGCTGTAAGAGCAGAAGGTTATGATGGCAGTGGTTATAACAACGCAAACTTTAATGCAGGTTATGAAACCGAATCAACAGTTGCGGCACCAAGAATGCAAATGTATCTTTGGAAATCAGGAACATTAGGTTTAAAACAAAAACTGTTCTACAATTCTCCAGAGGAAGCTGTAACTAGACCAGGTGTAGCGGCAGGTGCAGGTAATTTTGGAAAAGTTTTATTTTCAATTCCGACAACTGGAGATGTAGCTATTCCTAATGTAGCCAATGGCTGTAGTACTATTACAGCTGGCTCATTGACTGGTAAAATTGCATTATTAAATTATTCTCCTGGAAGTGCAGGAGAATGTTCGAATATTGTAAAAGTGAAAAATGCGCAAGCTGCTGGTGCTAAAGGAGCAATTATTCATCGTGCAAATTCAAATACAGCAATTGATATGAATGGTACTGATCAAACGGTTGTTATTCCATCAATAATGATTGGTAAAGATGAGGGTGATTATATTATTTCTTTACTTAACAGTGGTAAAACAGTTAATGTTGACTTGAAGGACATGGGGAATGGCTATAAAAACTCTAGTTTTGATAATGGTGTAATTGTTCATGAATATGGACATGGTATTTCTAATCGTCTTACAGGTAATAGTATGGGATGTCTTAGCAATAGTGAGCAGATGGGTGAAGGTTGGTCAGATTTCTTTGCTTTGATGATGACTAACAAACCAGAATATACTGCTGCAACTGCAAGAAGTATTGCTACTTATTCTGCTGGACAACAACCTACAGGATTAGGTATTAGAGGGAAAAAATATTCTCCTGATTTTGCTGTTAACAACTGGACTTATAACAGTATCGCTGGTGCACAATCGCCACACGATGTAGGTCAAGTATGGGCAACTATGCTTTGGGATTTGCATTGGAAGTTAGCAGAAAAATATGGATACGCCTCAGATATCGTTGCAAATCCTAATAGTGGTAGTGCTAAAGTTGTACAATTAGTAGTAGATGGATTGAAGTTACAACCTTGTTCTCCAGATTTCGTATCAGGAAGAAATGCTATCATACAAGCTGATCTTGCTACTGGTGGTGCTGACGAATGTTTAATCTGGAATGTTTTTGCTAAAAGAGGTTTAGGTCTTAACGCAAATGCTGGTTCTAATAATAGTGTTGCTGATCAGACTGAAGACTATAATGTTCCAGAAAAATGTAAACTTGCAACTTCTGAAGCTAATAAAACAAAAGCATTTAATGTATATCCAAATCCTGCTAAAGGAGAATTCTTTATTTCTGGAAAACCTACACTTAACCAAGGTTCTGTTAAAGTTGAAATAATTGATATTTCTGGAAAAACAATCAAATCTTTTGAAAGAAAGAAAAATAGTGTTGAAGCTGTATCAACGTCTAACATGCCAAAAGGTGTTTATATAGTTAATATCTCCGAAAACGGAAATGTTATCCAAAAAGATAAATTAATTGTAGAATAATTAATTTTTGTAATTATAAATTTTTAAAAGTCCATTCGTGAGAGTGGACTTTTTGTTTTTTTGTTAAATTTTCGTCACTTATAATTTTTTTTTCTGAAAATTCCGTAATTTTGCACCCGTAAAAATCCTTTATGCAAAACATTAGAAATATTGCGATTATCGCGCACGTTGACCACGGTAAGACTACTTTGGTTGATAAAATCATCCATGCAACCAATATCTTTAGAGAAAATCAGGAATCTGGAGAATTGATTATGGATAATAACGACCTTGAAAGAGAAAGAGGTATCACTATTTTATCTAAAAACATTTCTGTTACATACAAAGACACCAAAATCAATGTTATCGATACGCCTGGTCACGCCGATTTCGGTGGAGAGGTAGAGCGTGTTTTGAAAATGGCTGATGGTGTTATCTTGTTAGTTGATGCTTTCGAAGGTCCAATGCCACAAACTCGTTTCGTTTTGCAAAAGGCTTTGCAATTGGGTCTTAAGCCAATTGTAGTTATCAACAAAGTAGACAAAGAAAACTGCCGTCCAGACGAAGTTCATGACAAAGTTTTCGATTTGTTCTTTGCTTTAGATGCAACAGAAGAGCAATTGGATTTCCCAACCTATTATGGTTCTTCAAAACAAGGATGGTTCAACACGTCTTTGGAGCCTACGGATAGTATTTTACCAATTTTAGATGGAGTTCTTAAATACGTTCCAGAACCAAAAGTAGAAGAAGGAAGTCTTCAAATGCAAATTACATCACTAGACTTTTCATCTTTCTTAGGAAGAATTGCGATTGGTAAAGTTGCAAGAGGTTCTGTTAAAGAAGGACAATGGATTGGTCTTGTTCAAGAAGGAGACAAAGTTGTTAAAGGAAAAGTTAAAGAACTTTACGTATTCGAAGGATTAGGTAAGAAAAAAGTTCAAGAAGTTTTCGCTGGTGATATTTGTGCAATCGTTGGTTTCGACAAATTCCAAATTGGAGATACATTCGTTGATGTTGATAATCCAGAACCACTTCCAAGAATTGCAATTGATGAACCTACGTTGAACATGACGTTCTCAATTAATAACTCGCCTTTCTTCGGAAAAGATGGTAAATATGTTACATCTAACCACCTTAAAGAACGTTTAACAAAAGAATTAGAGAAAAACTTAGCACTTAGAGTTCAACAGACTGATGACGCTAATACATTCTTAGTTTTCGGTCGTGGTATTCTTCACTTATCTGTTCTTATCGAAACGATGAGAAGAGAAGGTTACGAAATGACAATTGGTCAGCCGCAAGTTATCTTTAAAGAAATTGATGGTGAGCAATGTGAGCCTTATGAGTCTTTAGTAGTAGACGTTCCAGAAGAATTCGCTTCTCGTGTTATCGATTTGGCAACACAAAGAAAAGGAGATCTTCACATTATGGAAACAAAAGGTGAAATGCAGCATATGGAATTCGAAATTCCTTCACGAGGTTTGATCGGATTACGTTCTCAAATGCTTACAGCAACTGCAGGTGAAGCAATTATGGCACACCGTTTCACAGAATACAAACCTTTCAAAGGTGTGATTCCGGGAAGAAATAATGGTGTATTAGTAAGTAAAGGAACAGGTCCAGCTACTGAATATTCAATCAATAAACTTCAAGATCGAGGTAAGTTCTTCGTTGATCCGGGAGAGGAAATCTACACTGGGATGATTATAGGTGAACAAAACAAACCTGGAGATTTGGTGGTGAACATCGTTGAAGCAAAACAATTGAACAACATGCGTGCTGCTGGTAAAGATAAAGATACAGGTGTTGCGCCAAAAATCTTATTCTCTCTAGAAGAATGTATGGAATATATCCAAGGTGATGAAGCCATTGAGGTAACCCCTAACTTTATCCGTATGAGAAAGAAAATCCTTTCTGAAGAAGAAAGAAAACGTATAGAACGTAACGCAAAAGGATAATTATTCTTAATTATTATATGAAAGCCTCGATTTTCGAGGCTTTTTTTATTATTTTCGAACATTAAATTTTTTAAATATGTTTAAAAGGAATTTTAGCTTATTCAAACTATGTTCTTTATTGATTTTAGCGATAATGTTGGTGTACAGTTGCGGCTCTCAACCCAAAAAGGCCGTACCTCCCAAAAAACCGGTACCAACCAAGCCAACAACACCAAAACCAACAACGCCTGTTAAAAGTACGGATTACAAAGTTGATCTTCCAGCGCTAAATCGTGAGTTCCGTGGTGCTTGGATTGCTTCGGTTGCTAATATTAATTGGCCTTCAAAAAATAATTTATCGACATATCAACAAAAAGCTGATGCCATCGAATTATTAGAGATGTTGAAAAACAATAATTTCAATGCGGTAATTTTGCAGGTTAGACCTTCTGGTGATGCTTTATACGAAAGTCCGCATGAACCGTGGTCATACTTTTTAACAGGAGAAACAGGCAAAAAGCCAAATCCATATTACGATCCTTTAACTTTGTGGGTAGAAGAAGCCCACAAAAGAGGTATGGAGCTTCATGTTTGGCTAAATCCTTATCGAGCGCATCATTCTAATGGTGGAAAAGTTAATGGAAGTTCTCTCGTTAACAAATTTTCAGAATATACGTATCGTTTAAAAAATGGAATGTATTGGTTTGATCCTGCAAGTAAAGATATTCAGGATCATGTTTCTAACGTGGTGAAAGATTTAGTAAAACGTTACGAAATAGATGGCGTTCACTTTGATGATTATTTCTATCCGTATGCAACTTACAATGGTGGCGTAGATTTTCCAGATTCTAAAACTTGGAATGCTTATCAAGCTTCTGGCGGAAATTTGTCAAGAGCAGATTGGAGAAGAAATAACGTGAACAAGTTTGTAGAACGCGTTTACAAAGAAATAAAAGCAGAAAAAAACTATGTTAAATTCGGGATAAGTCCATTCGGAATTTGGAAACCTGGTTATCCTGCAGGCATCAAAGGTTCTTCGCAATATGATGAGCTTTATGCTGACGCCAAATTATGGTTAAATAAAGGTTGGGTCGATTATTTTGCTCCACAATTGTATTGGCCGATTAATTCTTCTGGGCAAAGCTTTCCAAAGCTTCTAGAATGGTGGGAAAGCGAAAATACTATGAAAAGACATCTCTGGCCCGGCCTTAACACCGTTGAAGTAAAAGCGTCTGACAAGCCAACAGAAATCGTCAACCAAGTAGAAGTTAGTCGTAACATACTTAAAAATAGTCCAGGAGAAATCCATTGGAGTATTGCTGGTTTAACAAAAAGTTGGGCAATGCAACATGCTTTGAAAACTAAAGTCTATCAAGAGAAAGCATTAATTCCTCAAAGTCCTTGGTTGAAGATTAATTCAATTGCACAACCGACTTTAGGATACAAACAAGAGAGCGGAAATACAACTGTTTTTTGGTCTGTTGAAGATAAAATGAATGTCTTCCAATGGGTTCTTTTTGCAAAATATGGAGACACTTGGAAAACCGAAATCCTAACTTCAGATATTACGTCTTTGGTTATTCCGGCTGCTAATAATGGTAAATCTCTTAATACTGTTGCGATCCAAGCGATTGATAAGCTGAGCAACCCGAGCGAATATAAGGCGCTGAAAATCAATTAAATTTCGTCTTAAATATAATTGCATACATTTCCTTCCTAATGAAAATGGGAAGGAAATGCTTCTTTAGGACTTTGGCGTAGAATATTTAGTTTGATCCAAGATTTTAAAAACCCATAGCCGTAAGAGAACATTTGGACATAAGTTGCAATAATCGCCATCGCCGCAATATTGACATTTTTAGTCACGATTAAAGCATGAAAAAAGACAATGAAGGTATATAAGCCATATAAAGCTAAAAGATGTCCATAACCCCAAACAAAGTAGTGGAAAACACCCATAACATAACCTAAGAGGAATAAACTTGGGAACCAAAATGTTGGCTTCACATAGTTTGGATGCCTTCGGTTAAGAATTGGGCGCGCACAACCAAATTGATAAACTTGTTTCGAAAACTTACCAAGGTCAGTTCTTCGTTTGTGATAAACACCAATGTTATCGAAAAAAGTAGTTGTGTAACCATTTTCCCAAAGTGTCATCGACAAGTCTGGATCTTCCCCAATTCGCATTTCCGAGAAGCCGCCGACTTTCAAAAAAACTTCTTTATTGACACCCATATTAAAACTTCTTGGTTGGAATTTACTAACAGCTTTTTTATTTCCTCTAATGCCACCAGTTGTAAAAACCGACGTCATTGAATAAGAAATTGCTTTCTGCATAATGTTAAAACCTTTGTGCGCTTTGTCTGCACCTCCGAAAGCATCACATGGGATTTCGATTAAGTCTTTTTTAATGTTTTCGATGTAGTTTTCTTCAACAATAACGTCTGAGTCAACAAAGACCAACCAATCATTTTTGGCGCGTTTTGCACCATAATTTCTCGTGAGCCCTGGACCTGAATTAGTTTTTTGATAAAAGTGTATATCTAGCTGATTATCAAAAAGTTTTATAGTTGGACTTAAATCTATTTTTGAACCATCATCAACAACAATAATTTCAAAATCTTTATCTGTTTGACGGAGTAAAGAATTTAGTAATTCGAAAAGTTCGTCTCGGCGATTATATATGGCTATAATGATGGAAATGCATTGCATAGTTAATTAAACAAATTTTATAATTTTCAAAAAAAACCAAATTGTCAAGATTGATCCCAGCCCAATTGTAACAACAATGATTTTAGCTTTGAATGGACTTGGGTATCTTAAATTTTTATATTCTTTGAATGTTCGAATTCCTATAAATAAAAATAAAATACCAATTGCAAATAGTACATAATTATCACTCATATTAATATTTAACCTTCTATTTTATGCGTTTTTTTCGTGCCTTCATACATTTCGTATTGTAGGAAACGTGTCTCCAATTTACCATTAAAAAGTTTGACTCTTCGGGAAGGTCTTAAGCCAATTTTTTTGGTAGCTTCGAGATCGGATGTAATCAACCAAGCTAAAGTATTTGGATAATTTTGTTTGAAAGTGTCACCAATTTTTTTGTAAAAATCTTCAACTTCAATAGAGATTCTTTCATTGTAAGGCGGATTAAACACAACCAAAAGTGGGAATAATTCTTTCTTAGATTCGAAGAAATTTTGCTTTTTAACTTCTATAACCTCTTCCAATTCTGCCGCTTCAATATTTGTTTTTGCAATATTAAGTGCATTTAAATCAATGTCGTAACCGACAATTTTTCCAGTAAATTCTTTTATCCGATTGATTCTAAATTCTTTAATCTTTGTGAACAATTCTGCATCATAATTTTTCCAGTTTTGAAAAGCGAATTTCTTTCTAAAAATTTGTGCCGGTAAATCCAAAGCAATCATCGCAGCTTCTACTAGTAGAGTTCCACTTCCGCACATTGGATCTAAAAAATTACCTTTACCATCCCAACCTGCAATTTGCAAAAGTCCAGAAGCTAAAACTTCGTTAATCGGCGCTTCGGTTTGCATTTGACGATAACCTCTTTTGAAAAGTGGATCCCCCGAACTGTCAAGACTTATGCTAACTAACTCTCTATCAATATGTAAATGGAATTTTATATCCGGGTTTTTGCTGTCAACATTTGGTCTGTCTCGATATTTCATTTTGAAGAAATCCACGATCGCATCTTTCATTTTTAAAGTCATGAATTGCGAATGACTAAAACGCTCCGAATTTATCGTTGCGTCGATGGCAAAACTTTGGTCAATTGACATATATTCATCCCACTGAATATCGAATAATCTGTCATAAAAACGATCCGCATCAAAAGCTTTAAAACTTTTAATAGGCACCAAAATTTTTAGCGCAGTGCGGCAAGAATAATTGATCTTGTATAAAAAACCAAGATCACCTTCGCAGTTAACTGCTCTGTTTTTAATTTCAACTTTACGACCGCCAAGCTTCTTAACTTCCTCTGCTAGAATCTCTTCCAGGCCAAAAAAAGTCTTTATTTGTATTTGCAGATTTTCTGTATTCATGTTGCAAAATTAAGCATATTATGTTTAGTAAGTGTATGGAAAACAATCTCTGTTTTAATAATAGATTTTTTGTATCGAATTTTAAACAATCATTAAGATATACTATCGTTAAAATGTCGTATTTTTGCGCCTATGCAATGGTTTGAATCTTGGTTTAATACACCATATTATCATATTCTCTACAAGGATAGAGATTACAACGAAGCGGAACATTTTATCAATCTTCTAGTTAAAGATTTAGAATTACCACCACATGCAAGAATCGTGGATTTAGCTTGTGGCAAAGGACGTCATTCTTTATTTCTTAATCAGTTAGGTTATAATGTTTTAGGGCTTGATTTGTCGGAGCAAAGTATCCAACATAATAAACAATTTGAGAATCCAAGTTTACATTTTGCGATTCATGATATGCGTGATCCCATGCATGTTTCCGAACCTGTTGATGCGGTTTTCAATCTTTTTACAAGTTTTGGTTATTTTGAAAATTCTGGCGACGATCTTAAAGTTTTTCAATCGGTTTATGACTCGATGAAATCTGGTGCCTATTTCGTTTTAGATTTTTTGAATGAAACTTATGTTAGAAATACTTTGGTTCCGGAAGCTTTGGTTGAAAAGGAAGGAATTAAGTTCAATATTTCTAAAAAAATAGAAAACAACTTTGTAGTAAAAAATATTCAGTTTCAGGATGAAGGTACAGATTATCATTTTTTTGAAAAAGTGAAATTGTCAACACCTGCTCAGATTGAAGCTTATGCAAAACAAGTTGGTTTTGAACGTGTTAAGGTTTGGGGAAATTACGAATTGAGCGATTTCGATCCTGAAACATCACCACGATGCATTAATTTATTTGAAAGAAAATAATTTCTAGATGATTGTTATTGCTCTGATGTTAAGCGTTTTATTAGGCGTTTTTCTAGGTAAGTATTTCGGTAGTCAACAGAAGTTCGCAAAGAATCTTTTGGTGATGAGTGCTGGATTTTTAATAACAATCTGTATTAACGAAGTTTTTCCCGAAATCTACGGAAGTGGCGAGCATAACGTTGGTATTTTTGTAATTGCTGGCGTTTTGCTACAAATGCTTTTGGAAAGTTTAACCAAAGGTTTTGAGCATGGACATTTTCATCATCATGCTGAAGACGAACATATTTTACCAATTGCGTTAATTGTAGGTTTATTTGTTCATGCTTTTATAGAAGGAATTCCATTGGCTCAAGAGAAGGAAGTGTTCTCACCTTATTTAACGGGAATTTTGTTTCATAATCTGCCGATTTCGTTTGTTTTGGGAAGTTTCTTGGCAAGAAGTAAAACCTTTTCTCCCAAATTTTGGTTGGTGGTTTTAATATTCGCTTTGGCTTCTCCACTAGGTATGTGGATTGGACATTATTTTAACCCTGAACACAAAATTTATTTCTTAGCGGTGGTTGCCGGGATCTTCTTACATATTTCGTCTGTTATCATTTTTGAAAGCAACAAAAATCACAAAATGGATTGGTCAAAAATTATTTTTGTGGTTTTAGGTATTGCTTTGGCGATGTTAGGACATTTAACCCACGACCACCACCATTAATTCTCTATTTTATTCTTGTAAAATTCTTGTAAATTAAGATTTAATAATTGGTAATCAGTCGGTTGTCATTACAATTGTTTTGCTGAAGTTTTACAATTTATTTCTTTTAAAAGACCTTAGTTTTATCTCGTAAATTTTTTGAATATGAAAAAAATTATTATTGGCATCATCATGCTTAACACATTAGTGATGTGTCAAAAATCTGAAGTAAAACAACTGCAAGATCATATAAAATCAGCAGATAGTCTAATAAGTAACGTTAACGACAATCTCAAAAATATTGACTCACTTTCTATTGATTTAGATTCTGTAAGCGTTCCACAAATCATAAAAGAGAAAGAAAAACTGGAAAAAGTTTTTAATGATTCTAAAAAGTCAATTGACTCTCTTGGTTCTAGCATTGATAATTTTAAGGAAACTGTAGATTCTAAGGAAATCCAAAAGAAAATCGATTCTGTAAGTTCTAAAATTAAAAGTCTTGATGATCTTAAAAAATTGAAAGAACAAGTTAAAGTTGTTTATAAAGATCGTCCTCAACAGCAACAACAACAACAACAACAACAACAACAACAACAACAACAACAACAACAACAAAAATCAAAGTTGGATATGTTGACAAAATCTGCAAAGATTGAGCTTGGTGTTGATAATTTGACGATGGCTCGTCAGCAATTAAGTCAAGATTTGACAAGATTCGGTGGAAAAATAGAAACTGAAAATGTTGTGAGTAACAATGAGTTGCAAACGATGTATTTGTCTGCGAAAATTCCATTATCGCAATTTGATTATTTTGTAGAATCTGCAAGCAACAATCTTGGAAGTATAAAGTCTAAAAACATTGAAGTTAAAGGACGAGATTATACTGAAAATCAAATGTGTAATGTTGAGTTTACATTGTTAGAAAATCAAAATCTAGCCAAAAAAGAAAATAACGAAAACCAAACTTTCTCTCAAAAAGCAGGTGATGCTTTCGGAAGTGGTGGAAAAGTTTTGGGTGATATCATTTTGTTTTTATTACCGTTTTGGCCACTTTTTTTAATTGTTCTGGTCGGGATATTTATTTATAGAAAGAAATTTACTAAGAAAAAAGATGATGGTGATACGACCAATCAAAGATCTAGTGATAATACAGAACATTAACGCAAGTGGAAAATAATAAAAAATCAATTTATAAAATGAAACTGATTTTTTATTAAAAAAGGATCCGAAAACTCGAATCCTTAGATATTAAAATCGTTAAAATTATTTACCCAAATATGATTTTAGGATTTTGCTTCGCGAATTATGTTTCAGACGCTTGATTGCTTTTTCTTTAATCTGACGAACGCGCTCTCTTGTAAGATCGAATGTTTCCCCAATTTCTTCCAAAGTCATAGGATGCTTACCACCCAGTCCAAAATATAATCTCACCAAATCAGCTTCTCTAGGCGTCAAAGTATTAAGTGCTCTTTCGATCTCGATCTGCAAAGACTCAAGCATAAGGTCTTTATCAGGGCTAGGAGATTCTCCAGAACGCAAAACGTCGTATAGGTTAGAGTCTTCACCCTCGACAAGCGGAGCATCCATCGATAGGTGACGACCAGAGTTTTTCATAGACTCTTTGATGTCGTCCTCGCTCATGTCAAGCACTTCAGCCAATTCTTCAGGAGAAGGTGGTCTTTCATTCTCTTGCTCTAGGTGTGCGTAGGCTTTGTTAATTTTGTTGATAGAACCGATTTTGTTCAACGGAAGTCTTACAATTCTCGATTGCTCAGCCAAAGCTTGCAAGATAGATTGTCTAATCCACCATACCGCATAAGAGATAAATTTGAAACCTCTAGTTTCGTCATAACGTTTAGCAGCTTTCATTAAGCCCAAGTTGCCCTCATTGATAAGATCCGGAAGAGAAAGACCTTGGTTTTGATATTGCTTAGATACGGATACTACGAAACGAAGGTTGGCTTTGATAAGTTTTTCCAATGCAGCTCTATCGCCGGCGCGGATACGTTGTGCCAAATCTACTTCTTCGTCAGCCGTGATCAATTCTACTTTACCAATTTCCTGTAGATATTTGTCTAGCGAAGCGGTTTCTCTGTTGGTAACCTGTTTTGTAATTTTTAACTGTCTCATTATAAAATCACTCAATGTAGAGTTCTATTATATTATACGAAGAAGTTTGCCAAAAGGTTACAAACAATTTACTTTAACTATTAATTATTATTTTTTAAGAGCCTGTTTTATATATTATTAAAGAAGGTGTGGATATTTAAAAAAACCTTTCGGTAAAATTTTTAAACAAACTCTAAGGGCGTCTTAACCAGCTGTCACTAGTCGCTGTGCCACGCCAAAGCTAATTCTCGCGCCTGCGGCGCGAGCTCCAACATGCCGTTTCATCTGGGACGCAGACGACGGATAATTTTTAAAATTTTAGGGAATTATGAATTAGTAAAATATTTAAACAAGAAAGCCTTTCAGAGTTTCAAACTCTGAAAGGCTTTAAAATATCTAGTATCTGATATCTAATATCTAGAATCACTAATCAAAAACATCATTTAAGACTTTAGCAAGACGAAGACCGCCGTAAAGCAATTGTCTTTCCATAACTTCGTTAAATTGGTATTGATAATCGTAACCCAATTTACTGTCGTTAGGCGTTGCTGCATAGATTTCGTTGGCGATTTTATGAGAATCATATAACCAATCTTCCAAAGTTCCTGCTTGGATAGCTTTTACTTCATCTTTAGTTTTAATATCGAGAAGTTTCGCATATTCAGTGTAGCTGTATTTTTGAGAATCCACCAATTTACCATCCCAAACCGAATGTATATTAGACTTCTCGCCAAAATAAGTCACATTAATTTTATTTCCTCCCAAATCTTCCGAACGACCTGTATGCATCGGCTGTGCTAAATCACCAAGCAAATGAATCAAAAATATTAAAGCTATTTTTCTGTCTTTTTCAGAAGTTTTATCACTTTTAATCTGAGAAGACAGAACACCGATTTGTGTGTAAAGACTTGGTCCAGCTTGCGCTTTTAGATTTTCTTCAAAAGCTTTAAAATCCGTTTGTGGATCGATATTAACATAATGCCATGATGATGCTTCTTTCCACATACCTGTTTTATCAGACTTAATGAAGTCTGGCCAGTTTGCCCAATAGGCAAGGCGTTCTTGTCCCATTATTTTTTTTATTTGGCGACGTGCGCGACCATCAAGATGATTTTCTGCAATCTCTGCAATTATACGGTGACCAGTTAATCCCCATGCGTAAGAATATATCGACGTCGAGATACTTAATAGCATCAAAACTTTTACCCAAAGTTTCTTCATTTTTATTAAAAAGTTTTAGAACGGCAAAGATACTAACCTAGATTTTAAAAACATTCAACATCATTTTTAACACAGTTTCAAAATATGTTAAATTATTGTAATGTTTTATTGATTTTAGTTGATCTTATTCTATATTTAAAACACAAATATTGAAACACTGAAAAAATAAGTAATGAAAAAGTATTTTTGATTGTTGGTGCTTTAACAATCGCAAGCGTGTCAACGAGTTGAAAAAAAGATGGCGCAACAGATTCTTCTAAAACCGAAGTTAGCGTAAAAGGTTCTGACGACGCTAATGATATTATCGATTTTAACAATATCATTATCGAAGAATACAAAAAGAAGTCTAAACGTGTTGACAATATTTTGCAACACATGGACAAAGCTGTTGCGAAGTCAAAAGGGGAAAATGTACCTTTTATACCATCTGTCATCCCCATGATTGGCTTTAGTAAAAAAGATGTATCAGAAGTGCCAAAAGCTTTTGGAAAGGATAAAGATGCAATGGATAAGTCTTATGCAAGTTTTAAATCTTCTTTTGCGACCATTGAAAAAAAGTTTGAAGAACTAAAATCTTATATGTCGGCAGAAGACTATAAAGATGGCAAAGGTGCAAAAGCTGATGCAATTGCTAAAGAAATAGCAACAGCTTCTAATACCTTCTTTGCTGCTGGAGATTCTATTTTAAAAACGCTAAAACCGATTGCTGATAAAGCCGAAGAAATTACGCTTAAAGATTATCCTCTTAAAGATTATATTATAAGTTCTAAAACTGTTCTTAATAGTCTTGATGCGTCTTACGATGCGATGGATAAATCTTTTGCTGCAGGGAAATACAACGAAGCTGAAGTGCAAAAAGCTTATGATACATTAAAAAAAACTTTGAAAGCAAATCAAGATAAAAAATTCGAAGTTAAAGATGCTTCTTACACATCGAGGCGTGTGTACTATGATAGTTTTAATAGAGATATCAGTAGCTATCTTGATAAATTAAGAAAAGTAATGCGTGACTCTAAAGAAAGCGGAAAAGTTTCTGAGTCTATCATGAGTACGTTGGACAGCGCTTACGATTCTGCAATCTTAAACTACAACAACTTTGTCAACTAAGATTAGAATATTAATTAATCATAAAATCCCATAATTTTCTGGGATTTTTTTGTTGCTATGATGACTAAAGATTTGATTATTTGTACCTTTGCAAAATCTATGGCAGATCAAGATTTTATAGAAGTTTATGGTGCCCGCGAGCACAATCTTAAAGATATTAATGTAAAGATTCCGCGCAACGAATTGGTCGTTATAACGGGGCTTTCGGGTAGTGGAAAATCCTCTTTAGCGTTTGATACCATCTTTGCAGAAGGTCAACGTCGCTACATCGAAACTTTTTCGGCGTATGCACGACAATTTTTGGGAGGATTAGAGCGTCCTGACGTTGACAAAATTGAAGGACTTTCGCCAGTTATTGCAATCGAACAAAAAACCACCAATAAAAATCCACGTTCTACAGTGGGGACGATTACGGAGTTGTACGACTTTTTACGTCTTTTATTTGCGAGAGTTTCTGATGCTTATTCTCAAAGTTCTGGGAAGAAATTGGTGAGCTATTCGGAAGATCAAATTTTAGAAACCATTAAAGAAAATTTTAAAGGTCAAAAGATTTTGTTGCTTTCGCCAGTTGTACGTTCTAGAAAAGGGCATTACCACGAGCTTTTTGTTCAGTTAGCAAAAAAAGGATATTCACAAGCGAGAATTGATGGCGTACTTCAGGATATCGAGTATGATCTAAAACTTGATCGTTACAAAACCCACGATATCGAAGTCGTTATCGACCGTTGGATTATTGGCGAATCAGCTTCGGAAACGCGAATGCCAAAATCTCTGAAAACCGCCATGGAAATGGGAGATGGCATTATTGCAATCCAAAAAATGGGAGAGGAGGACGTCCAATATTTTAGTAAAAACTTAATGGACGATGCGACGGGAGATTCTTTGGCATTGCCAGAACCTAACACGTTTTCGTTTAATTCTCCTAAAGGAAGTTGCCCAACTTGTAAAGGTTTAGGAACTGTTAAAAAAGTCAACACCGATTATTTTGTAGACAATCCCAAATTATCCATTAACCAAGGCGCTTTGTTGCCTTTGGAACAAATTAAAAATAATAAATGGATAATTGGTCAGATCAAAATGATCTTAGAGCAATTTGATTTGCCGATGTCGACGCCTTTTGAGAATATTCCGAAGGAAGCTTTGGATATGATCTATTATGGAGCACATCAAGAAATAAATAAAGAACTAAAACACGCTGGCATTTCTAAAAAGCTAAAAATCAATTTTGATGGTTTGGTGGCGATTTTGGAAGAAATGGTGGAAGAGCGCGAGAATTATGACGCCGTTGTTTTGGAAAGAAACTTTACAACGGAAGAAACTTGTCCTAGTTGCAAAGGTGCGCGTCTGCAGGCTTCTAGTTTGAGTTTTAAAATCGATGGAAAAAATATTGCTGAAATTAACGAACTTTCTTTAATTGATCTAAAAGATTGGTTGGCTGAGGTTAAAGATAAATTCAGTGAAAAAAATAAAATCATTGCCCACGAAATTTTAAAAGAAATCGAAACAAGACTTCAGTTTTTATTGAATGTTGGTTTGGATTATTTAAGTTTAAGTAGAAGTTCCAAAACTCTTTCTGGTGGCGAATCTCAGCGTATTCGTTTGGCGACACAGATCGGTTCTCAGTTGGTTAATGTGCTTTATATTTTGGATGAGCCAAGTATCGGATTACACCAACGTGACAACGAAAGATTGATTAATTCATTGAAAAATCTTCGTGATATCGGGAATTCGGTTTTGGTTGTAGAACATGATAAAGACATGATTTTGGAAGCAGATCATGTTTTGGATATTGGACCACGCGCTGGGAAATTCGGTGGCGAAATTCTTTGGCAAGGTGATCCAAAAGATATTAAAAAAGCCAATACGATTACTGCAGATTACATCACAGGAAAGCGGAAAATCGAAATTCCAGAAGTTAGAAGAGCTGGCAACGGAAAATCTATTGTGCTAAAAGGTGCGACGGGCAACAATCTTAAAAATGTAAATGTCGAGATTCCGCTTGGGAAATTGGTGGTTGTGACTGGTATTTCGGGAAGTGGAAAATCATCCTTGATTAACGGAACTTTGTATCCGATTCTTAACCGTCATTTCTACCGAAGTGTGCAAGAGCCTTTGCCTTACAAAAGCATTGATGGTATTGATAATATTGATAAAATTGTTGATGTTGATCAAAGTCCAATTGGTCGAACACCGCGCTCGAATCCAGCAACTTATACCGGAATGTTTACAGATATAAGAAATCTTTTTGCAGAGCTTCCTGAGTCAAAAATTCGTGGTTACAAAGCGGGACGTTTCTCTTTTAATGTAAAAGGTGGACGTTGCGAAACTTGCCAAGGTGGCGGACTTAAAGTTATCGAAATGAATTTCTTGCCAGACGTTTATGTTCACTGTGAAACTTGCCATGGTAAGCGTTTTAACAGAGAAACTTTGGAAGTTCGATACAAAGGAAAATCGATTTCTGATGTTCTAGAAATGACAATTAACGAAGCGGTGGATTTCTTCCAACCGATTCCAAAAATTTACAATAAAGTTAAAACGTTGAAAGATGTTGGCCTTGGCTACATCACTATTGGACAGCAATCTACAACTTTGAGTGGGGGAGAAGCGCAACGTGTGAAACTGGCAACCGAACTTTCCAAAAGACAAACGGGTAACACTTTGTATATTTTGGATGAACCGACAACTGGATTGCATTTTGAAGATGTCAAAATTTTGATGGACGCAATTAATCAGTTGGTCGAGTTGGGGAATTCATTTATTATTATTGAACATAATATGGATGTTATCAAATTGGCGGATCATATTATTGACGTAGGTCCAGAAGGTGGAAAACACGGTGGAACCATCGTTGCACAAGGAACGCCTGAAGAAATTATCAAATCTAAAAAATCATTAACGGGTAAGTTTTTGAAGAAAGAGTTTTAAGCAAATTTCAGTTATACATATAAGAATACCTTGTCTTTTTGATGAGGTATTTTTTTACTCCAATGTTAAATTTTTATATTAATGTGAATTTAATGTTAACTAAAGTTTAATTATGTATTAAAAATTTGTAACTTTGTTTTTGTCATTGAATAATTAATCTATAAATCAACACATTATGAAAACAAATATCAAAATCTTATCGCTATCTATATTCATGTTTGGACTTGCAGGAGTTTTTTCTACAACTAAAGCGCAAACCGGTAACCACAGCGAATTACAAGAAGTTACTGTAAAATCTGGAGATGGATTTGGAGAACTTAGAAACCTTTTAAAAGACAATTTCGATTTTAATAATCCTACTTTTAAAGAAGGAATTATCAATTCTGATGTTAGTTTTAGCTTAACGCCAGATGGTAAAATTTCTAATGTTCATGCAAAAGGAGATTGCAAAAATGTGAGTAAAGAAATCGAAAATGTATTAACACATTTGTTATACAAAGTTGATGTTTCTAAACTAAAAACCAATATGATCGCAGATAATTATACATTTCCTGTTACGGTGATGATTGCACAAAGATAATTTCTTTATTAAATTTTTTTATAGAACCATGCATTGTATAATGTGTGGTTTTTTTAATTTGTTATAGATTTTTTAGTAATTTTAGTAGAACAAAAACTAATCTTATGAAAACAAAATTATCTATGGTCTTGATGTTCATGGCTTGTAGCTTTGGATTTGGACAAAATAATCCTGTACAGAATTTAAAATGGGAGCAATGGTATGAAAATATGAGAAATATTTATAGTCTTACTTGGGAAGAGCCTGCTTTACCACATGCTAATTTAATAGGTTATAACATCTATAAAGAGGATGTGTTGTTTAGATTCCAGACCAAAACTTCCTTAGGTTGTCATCCTGATTGGGGAGGAACAGAGGATTGTGGTTATCTTGAGTTTCTTGACTTAGGACCTTTTACTGGTTATGTATCAGCGGTTTATGAAGGCAATATCGAATCAGAGCGTGTTTCTTTTCAAAGTATGGGAGCTGCTCTAGAAGTTCAAAATTATATTCAAAATTCTAAAAATATTTTTCCGAATCCAACAAAAGGTATCGTTAACTTTTCGGAAGAAATAAATGATGTTAAAATTTTTGATATTTCGGGAAAAGCATTGCTGCAGGTTAATACAACAGGACACTCTGTAGACATTTCGAACTTAACAAAAGGCATTTACATCATCTATATGACAACAAAAACAGGAGCGCATATTGTTAAGAAAATTATTAAAGACTAACTCGTTTCTAATAAAGTAAAAATTTGTAAATAAATGAATCCATTTTTAGATATTTCGCTAAGATCACTTGCTGTATATATTTTTATGCTTATTGCATTGCGGTTATTTGGTAAAAATCAGTTGTCACAGCTTAATGCGGGCGATGTTGTTTTGTTGTTGTTAATTTCCAATGCCGTACAAAATGCGATGGTTGGCCCAAATACCACGTTACAAGGCGGTTTGCTAGCGGCTTTGGTGTTGTTTGTTGCTAATTTTATAGTTAAAAAAGTTATGTTTAGAAATCAAAAATTCAAAAACTTGCTAGAGTCAGAACCTTATGTTTTAATTAGAGATGGACAAATTTTTCAAGAAACTTGTCAAAAAGTAGAAATTTCAAAAGATGAACTTCTCGAAACCGTCCATGAACACGGCATCGAAAGCTTAGATAAAGTCAAACTAGCTATTTTGGAAGTTGACGGTAATATAAGTGTTGTGTCTCAGGATCAAAATGGATCGACACATTATACAAGACATAAAAAATGGCTACGAAGAAAAAGGACTTTTTAAGAATTTTACAAGCATTTGAATTTGTTATTTCTTTTTTGGCATTCATATTGAATTAACATAAGCGAACGTAAAATTTAAGTGTTATGAAATGGATTAAATACTTAGGACTTAGTATTGCAGGAGGTTTTTTAGCAATATCATGTTCTACAGGTTCGATATACGGAAAGAATGATCGAGTCTATCGTGCGCCAGATGGCGGTGTGTATAGACAAGGGGAGGTCTACAGAGATAGAAATGGTAGTGTTTATCAAAATGGTAGAGTTATTGTTTACGACAGAAATTCTGGCGATTACAGAAATCTACCTCCTGGCCAAGCAAAAAAAATATATGGTGATAAATCAGCTAAAAAATATGCACCAGGTCAACGTAAAAAAGCCAAAAACTATTATTACGATGATGATGATCAAGGAAGGAATCACAAAAAAAATAAAGGCAAAAAACATCACCGTGACCACGACGATGATTAAAATAAAAAACTCGGATAATTACATCCGAGTTTTTTTTTAGATACCTTTCTTGATATTTCGGTTCAAATAGGTTTTGTAATCAGGAAGCGCGACACTATGATTTTCGTCCATATATTTAGAAGTAATTAAGAAATCGGCACTTGCAGAATTACTTGCCGTTGGGATATTCCAGACCACGCAAAGTCTCAAAAAAGCCTTAACATCGCTGTCATGAGGTTGCGATTCCATCGGATCCCAAAAGAAAATTACCATATTAATTTTTTCTTCAGCGATCATGGCGCCAAGCTGTTGATCTCCACCTAGTGGACCACTCAGGACACGCTTCACTTCAACATTCAGGCTCTCCGAAATTAGTTTTCCAGTTGTTCCCGTTGCTATCAGATGATGCTGTACCAAGATATCTCTATGAAGTTTTACCCAATCTAGTAATTCATCTTTTTTATGATCGTGTGCTACCAGAGCAATTGTCTTTTTTGCGGGAAGTTGTTTTAATTCTGTCATCATTTTTATTTCAAAACAAAGTTAATCAATTGTTTCGATAGGTTTTTTGCATTAAATAAAACTTACGAATGTTAATCTTATTTTAAAATGGATAAACAATTGCGCTTATCATAGAGATATCTTTTAAATTTAAAGATAAAATTTATGTATTATCAAATTTTATATAGATGAATGAAATTAAAATTTAAAATATGATAGGTTCTATTTATTAGATGTTTAAATTTAAGTTATGACTAAAATTAATTTTCCCAATATTAAACCAATAGTTTTCTTAAAACCTTTTAGAAATTAAAAATAAACTTATATAAACACAGAAAACGGAGAAGACAAATGCCCTTTTAATCACGGTGAAACTTCACCACAACCAACTCAAGAAACAAATTCTAATTCAGGAAAATGCCCGGTAATTCATGGTGGACTTACTTTCAACTACGAATCTGTGATGGTTGCATGGCCAAATGCGCTTAATTTGAATATTTTGGCGCAACCCGACCAAAAAACAAATCCTTTTGGTGAAGATTTTAATTATGCCGAAGAATTCAAAAAACGGGATTTAGAAGCTGTTGAAAATGATATATAAACTTTATTAATGGACAATTAAGATTGGTGGCTAGCTGATTATGGAAATTACGCAGGAACGTTCGTTCGTACGGCTTGGCACATGGCGGACAGTTACCGTGCAATGGACGGTTGTGGTGGTGCGAACACAGGAAACCAACGTTTTGCACCGTTAAATTCTTGGCCAGATAACGTAAATACAGATAAAGGTTGCCGTTTGCTTTGGCCAATTAAAAAGAAGTACGGTAATAAAATTTCTTGGGTTGATTTAATTATCCTTGTAGGAACGGTTGCTTACGAAGCGGTTGGCTTGAAAACTTTCGGTTATGGCGGGGGGCGTTTGGATATTTATGCTCCCGAAAAAGATCTTTATTGGGGTTCTGAGAAAAAATGGTTAGACTATACAAAGCATTGTTACGGTGATGATGAAAACCGCGACACCTTAGAAAATCCTTTGGCAGCGGTAAAAATGGGATTAATTTATGTAAATCCTGAAGGTGTGGACGCAAATCCTGACCCAATTAAAACAGGGCAAGACATTCGTGTAACCTTTAAAAGAATGGGAATGGACGATGAAAAAACTGTTGCATTAACGGTTTGTGGACATAGGATTGGAAAATCTCACGGAAACGGAAAAGCAGAAAATTTAGGTCCAGATCCAGAAGGAGCAGATGTTAACGAACAAGGTTTGAGATGGCATAATTCGGTAGGAACTGGAAATCGTGACAATACGATGGTATCGGGAATTGAAGTTGCTTAGACAACCAATCCGACGCTTTGGTATAACGAATTCTTGACGTTGCTTTTCAAATACGATTGGCAATTAACAAAATCTCCAGCTGGAGCAAATCAATACGAACCCATTAATATCGCGGAAGAAGCTATGCCAGTTGATGCATTCAACCCGAATGTGAAGCGTAATCCGATGATGACAGATGCCGAAATGGCGATGAAATTTGACCCTATTTACAGAGAAATTTCATTAAACTTTTTAAATAATCCAGATAAATTAGCGGATGTTTTCGCAAGAGCTTGGTTCTAGTTGACGCACCGTGATATGGGATCAAAAAATCGTTATTTGGGAGCTAATGTTCCTGCAGAAGATTTGATTTGGCAAGATCCAATTCCGAAAGTAGATTATACATTCAGCGATTCTGAAATTGCTGATTTAAAACAAACTTTATTAAGTTCTGGTCTTTCAAGAACGGAATTAATCAACACTGCTTGGGATTCTGCAAGAACTTGGAGAGGTTTCGATTATCGCGTTGGCGCTAATGGAGCGAGAATTAGACTAGAACCTCAAAGAAATTGGGTTGCCAACGAACCTGAAAGATTAAATAAAGTTTTAGCAAAATTGGAAGAAATTCAAGCTGGATTGGCGAAGAAAGTTTCTATTGCGGATTTAATTGTTCTGGGTGGAACTGCAGCGGTTGAAAAAGCAGCTCAAGAAGCTGGTGTGATCATTACAGTTCCTTTTGCAGCAGGTCGTTGCGACGCAACTCAAGAACAAACCGACGTCGAATCTTTTGAATATTTGGCGCCACTTTACGACGGTTACCGAAATTTCTTGAAACAAAATTACGATTTTAAAGCCGAAGAATTATTGTTAGACAGAGCGCAATTAAGGGGATTAACTGCTCCAGAAATGGTTGCTTTAATCGGTGGGATGCGCGTTTTAGGAACTAATTATGCAGGAACAAAACATGGCGTTTTCAAAGATAGAGAAGGTGTTTTAACGAACGATTTCTTTGTGAACTTAACCGACATGAACAATAAATGGATTTCAACAGGTGATAATTTGTACAATATTGTGGATCGTAATGCTGGTTCTACAAAATGGATGGCAACACGTGTGGATTTGGTTTTCGGATCTAATTCAATTTTGAGATCGTACTCTGAAGTTTATGCGCAAAACGACAACAAAGAGAAATTTGTAAAGGATTTCTTTGCTGCTTGGGTTAAAATGATGAACGCAGATCGATATGATTTGAAGTAAGATTTAAATTATGTAAATACAATCCTAATAAGTTAAAGCTTGTGAGGATTTTTTATTAATCAGGAAAATATTGATACTTGATTTCTGTAATTACAGGCACTAATTTTTTTTCGGTAATATTGGTTGCATAGATGTCCACGAAGTATCGTTCTTTAAGTTGTAGCTTTATATTAGATTGTAATTCATCATTTTTTTAACTTGTCTAGTCCAGATTATATGATTTTTGTAGACTTGCGATTTTTCGAATCCGTTTTCTATAATTTTATTTTCGTATTGAGTTTCCATAATCATTGCCGTTTTCATGGTCAAACTCGCAAATTTTTCTGAGCTGTCGCTTATATCGAGGTTTATAATCGTATCATTATTTCGATAAATCGCGTTTACTAAAGAGATTAGGATTTTAGGATTTTGTTTTTCCTTTTCGAAAAACGGTTGAATCGTGTCGCCCTTCATATCTAGTAACTTTTTAGGAAAAGCTTGAGCTAAAATACTATCGGGAAGTAATTTCGTATGGATTCTCTGCTCACATTTTTCATTGATTTGTTGGGATGTAAAGCCTGTGGACATAGCTGTTTTCAAACTATCTTCTTGTTGCCTTAATTTCTCAACGTTTTTAGATTTTTTACAAGAAATAGTAATATTTAGAGGAATTAAAAAACAGAAGTATGATTTTTTCAGTTTCTAATAGATTTAGATTTTGTGTTAGGTAATTTAATGAAAATTTATAAATGTGGTAATTTAGTTTTTTGATTGATTTTAAATCAGAAAAGCAAAAAGTAATACATGTAGAAGTATTTTTCTTTTTATATTTAACTAAATACGAAATAACATAGGAAATAATAAAACACAAAAAAAAGAAATGTATGATGAGAATGCAGGTTTTGTTTTAATGCAAAAATGGTCTGCATCTCTTCGATGGATTCTTGTACTACCTGTTGCTATGCTGAGTTTTTTGGTGGTAAATGGTTTCTCGGACGCGGTGCTAAAAATTACAAGTGCAACTTGGTTTCTTTATCGTTTTTTTTATCTTTCATACCATCGCTACAGGTATGTTAATTTTTAATGGATCGGCAACAGCACCTTCTGGGCGAAAAATAGTCAAAATTGTTTTGGCTGGAGTATTGCTTTTTAATTCCATTGTAAATTTTATATTACCAAAAGAAAAATATATCTATGCAAGTCTTAGTTCTACTTTAAAAATTATTAATCGTGTGAGTATTGTATTAGGCGTAGTTTATGTGTTTTTTGATTCGAGAAGGCAAAACAAAGTTTAGAATATTTTTGAAAAATCGAATTGTATTATATTATAAGACAATTACGGCAGCTTCGAAGAAGCTGCCGTAATTTATTTTCAGAAAGAATTTATAATTAAATTCCATCAATAATTTCATTTAAAACTGTACTAGGACGCATTGCAGCGTAAGTTTTATAAGTATCAGGTTTGTAATAACCATCGATGTTTTGAGGTTTTCCTTGAGCGCCGATTAATTCTGCATTAATCACTTCTTCGTTTTCTTTCAATGCTTGTGCTATAGGAGCAAATTTAGCAGCCATTTCAGCGTCTTTCGTTTGTACAGCCAAAGCTTCAGCCCAATACATAGCTAAATAGAAGTGAGAACCTCTGTTGTCGATAGTTCCTAATTTTCTACCTGGAGATTTATCTGTTGCTAAGAATTTAGCGTTTGCTTCATCCAAAGCGTCTGCTAAAACTTGAGATTTTGTATTATTTTGAGTTTGTGCTAAATGCTCCAAAGAAGCTTGTAAAGCTAAGAATTCACCTAAAGAATCCCATCTTAAATAACCTTCTTCTAAGAATTGTTCAACATGTTTTGGAGCAGAACCTCCAGCACCCGTTTCGAATAATCCACCACCGTTCATCAAAGGAACGATAGAAAGCATTTTTGCAGAAGTTCCTAATTCCAAAATAGGGAAAAGATCTGTTAAATAATCTCTCAATACGTTTCCAGAAACAGAAATCGTGTCTTTTCCTTCTCTTGCTCTTTTCAAAGTTTCTCTCATTGCGTCTTTTACATCCATAATTCTGATGTCAAGACCTGTTGTATCGAAATCTTTTAGATATTTTTCTACTTTTTTGATGATTTCTCTGTCGTGAGCTCTTCCTTTATCCAACCAGAAAATTGCAGGCGTATCAGACAATCTTGCTCTGTTTACCGCTAATTTAACCCAGTCTTGGATTGGAGCATCTTTAGTTTGACACATTCTAAAGATATCATCTTTTTGAACTTTTTGCTCTAAAAGAAGATTTCCGTTAGCGTCTTCAACTTTAATCGTTCCGTCTGCTGGTGCTTGGAACGTTTTATCGTGAGAACCGTACTCTTCAGCTTTTTGAGCCATCAAACCAACGTTAGGAACAGAACCCATTGTTGTTGGGTCAAGCGCTCCGTTTTCTTTCATATCATCAACAACAGCTTGGTAGAAACCTGCATAAGAACGGTCTGGAATAATCGCAATAGTATCTTCTTCAGCACCATCTTTGTTCCACATTTTACCGCCGTTTCTTACCAAAGCAGCCATTGAAGCGTCAACGATAATATCTGAAGGAACGTGGAAATTGGTAATTCCTTTGTCAGAATTTACCATCGCAACGCGTGGTCCGTTTGCCAAGTCAGCGTCAATTGCAGCTTTAATTTCTGCTTCTTGAGGTTGACCTTTAATTTTTTCATATAAATCTGCTAAACCATTATTAGCATTGATATCTAAAGACTTGAATAATTCACCATATTTAGCAAAAACATCTTTGAAAAAAGTTTCCACAATCGCCCCGAATATAATTGGGTCAGAAACCTTCATCATCGTTGCTTTAAGGTGTGCAGAAAGCAATACGTTTTTATCTTTTGCCTCTTGAATTGCATTTTGTACAAAAGCTCTCAGTGCATTAAGATTCATTACAGAAGAATCGATAACCTCTCCAGCTTTTAGTGCAGAAAGTCCTTTTACTTCTTTAGAAGAACCATCGTTTCCATAAAAAGTAATTTTAAATTCTGTTGCGTTTTCAACAGTTGTAGAAGTTTCAGTTCCGTAGAAATCACCTTCTGTCATTTTTGCAACATCAGTTTTGCTGTCAGAAGCCCAAGCTCCCATTTTGTGTGGGTTTGCTTTTGCGTAATTCTTAACCGCTTTTGGAGCACGTCTGTCGGAGTTACCTTCACGTAAAACTGGGTTTACAGCACTTCCTAAAACTTTAGCATACTTAGCTTTAATCGCTTTTTCATCATCATTTTTAGGTTCTGCAGGGTAATTAGGAACTGCAAATCCTTTCGCTTGAAGTTCAGCAATCGCTTCATCCAACTGTGGTGCAGAAGCAGAAATATTTGGAAGTTTAATGATATTTGCCTCTGGAGTTGTCGCCAAAGCACCCAATTCAGCAAGCGCATCAGGAATTCTTTGTTCTTCTTTCAAGAATTCTGGGAAGTTTGCCAAGATTCTTCCTGCAAGAGAAATATCTGGAACTTCGATTTCGATGTTAGCAGTTTTTGTAAATCCTTTTACGATAGGTAAAAATGAGTGAGTTGCCAACATTGGCGCTTCATCCGTAAGTGTGTAATGAATTTTTGCTTGTGACATTATAATTGTTCTTTTTATCTTTTTTTGATCTAGCTACAAAAATAAGCATTATTAAATGAACTTTTATTAATATGCAAGATGATTTTAAGTGGGTTTGTCGTGTCTCTGCGTTAAATTTTCTTAAATATTAACCTATGATATAGGATTACTGAAAAGCTTGACCTAAATTTGATTCAAATAAAAAAAGTATGGCAAATATTACATTTAAAGGAAATCCAATACACACAGTTGGGAATCTTCCAGAAGTTGGAACTCAAGCTAAAGATTTTACTTTGGTAGCTTCCGATTTATCCGAAAAAAAATTATCCGATTATAAAGGAAAGAAAGTTGTTCTTAACATTTTTCCAAGTATTGATACTGGCGTTTGCGCAGCTTCTGCAAGACACTTCAATCAAGATGCAAGTTCTTTAGACAATACAGTTGTTGTTAACGTTTCTCGCGATTTACCTTTTGCGTTGAGTCGTTTTTGCGCTGCAGAAGGACTTAGTAATGTTGATGTACTTTCTGATTTTAGAGGAAGTTTTGGTGAAGATTATGGTGTAACTTTAGAGGATTCTCCACTTCACGGACTTTTAAGTCGTGCAGTTGTGGTGGTTGATGAAAACGGAAAAGTGATATACACAGAGCAAGTCCCAGAAATTGGTCAAGAACCAAACTACGAAAATGCTTTAGCAGCTGTTAAATAAAATTTATATTTAAATAAAAACCTAGACGGTCTGCCTTCGAGTGGACCGTTTTTTAATCCTATGAAACGATCAGGAACCACAACACTTCCGCTTCACTATGGCAAAGTTCCGCCATGGTTGTACGAGCGTATGTCTGCTTTGGGACTTTCCATTGTCGAAGTTATTTTGGCAGATTATGGAAAGGCCGAAGTGCTACGTCGTTTGTCGGATCCCTTTTGGTTTCAGAGTTTTGGTGCTGTTATGGGCATGGATTGGCATTCGTCGGGGATTACCACTTCCGTGATGGGCGCTCTAAAACGCAGTATCAATCCTATCGCTAGAGATTTGGGAATTTATATTTGTGGTGGAAAAGGCAAATATTCTAAAGAAACACCATCCGAACTTCTCCTAATTGCCGATAAAACTGGATTAAATGCTGACAGTCTTGTCCGAGCAAGCAAATTGACTGCTAAAGTTGATAATACGGCGATCCAGGATGGTTATCAATTGTATTTGCATAATTTTATTTTGAGTGATGAAGGCAGTTGGGCGGTTGTTCAGCAAGGTCTGAATGATGCTGATGGAACGGCGCGCCGCTATCATTGGCATTCCGAAAATCTGAAATCCTTTGTTGATGATCCTCACAGCGCGATCCAAGGTGTTAATCGGGGAGAAATTCTCAATCTAACATCAAGTGATGCCAAAGACAATCGAAACGGAATTTTAGACATTTCACATACCAATTCCGAGAATATTATGCAGGATTTTGCGAATTTAATTCTGCCACAACATCACGAAGTCACCGCCAAAGATGTCGATTTAAAAAGACTTGGCGCTTTGCTGTATGTCACTCGAGAATTACAACCTCAAAATTTTGAGGATTTATTATTGTTAAAAGGTGTTGGTCCTCGCACGATGCAAAGTTTGGCTTTGGTTAGTGAGGTTATTCATGGTGCGCCGTCACGTTTCAAAGATCCTGCGAGATTTTCTTTTGCGCATGGCGGGAAAGATGGTCATCCTTTTCCTGTGCCGATTAATACGTTTGATGAGACGATTTCGATTCTTCAAAAAGGTGTTGAAAAATCCAAACTTGGAAATTCGGAGAAATTAAAGTCTATTGAGAAACTGCATCATATTGTTGCTGAAACCGAAAAAAACTTTACTCCCGATTTTGATTTTGATGCTGTTGTTGAAGATGAACGCCGAAATTCATTTCGATTTGGTGGAAAGACGGTTATGGGCGACGCTAAACCACCAAGTAATGGAATACAATTGTCATTGTTTTAATTGATTTTTTAATAAATTCTTAAAATTTTAGCGTTTTTGATGATTCAAAATTAATATTAATTTTTATTTTTGCTTGCGATAAAAAGCATGATTTGAAAAATATCTCCATTTCCTTCTATATTTTCATATGTATAACACTAAGTTCTTTTTTTGTTTTAAAAGCGCAGGATTAGGTTTCTATTAAAGAACTTCGTCATAAGCTAAAAGATGCTAAGGACGAGAAAATTCGTGTTAATATTACAGTTGACATGATCAACCAGTTTAATCGTTAAGAGGAAATTGATAGTGCAATTGCACACTCCCTACAAACTGCTGATTATTTGAAAAAAAAATCAAAAATTTCAAGATGCAGGTCGATTTTATATGACAGTTAACACGCTGTATCTAACAGTTGGTGATAAAGTGAATGTCGAAAAGTATCGGCAAGAGGCAGAAGAGTATTTTAAAATGTCTGACAAATCTCCCAATAATAATTATTTTAGCCAAATATAAGGTTTTAGAATCGTATTGTCTTTTGGAAAAAGGCGTAGTTAGGTCATTTGTAAATGATATGGATAACAATGATATCACCACCGAATTTTTTATTGATGGCGATATTGTGATTATTCCGAGTTCTTTGTTTCAGTAAATTCCTTCTCAAGAAAGTTTACAAACCGTGACAGATTGCGAAGTTTGGGAAATTAAATACGATGATTTTCAGGAAGTTTTTCGTTCTATTCCAGGTTTTGCTGAATGGGGAAGATTATGGTTTACTTATCAGTTGTTCACCTTGAAACAACGTTCTTTGGACATGATTACAATAAGCGCAACGAGTCGATATTTAAAATTATCCAAAGAAAAACCTAAGATTCTGTAAACGGTTCCGTTAAAATTTATTGCTTCATTTTTAGGAATTACCGACACTTCGCTCAGTAGAATTAGAAAAGAAATTGTTAGAACTTAAGCCTTCCTTTCATCAAGAGAATGTTTCATATTCGGTGTATAGGCAGTTCTTATTGACTGGTTTCTCATGCATAACCTCTGGATGCGACTTTGCAGCTTCTTCCATCGAGTTGATAACTTGCTTAACATCCGAATCATAACCAACACCAATTGAAATACTAAATCCCGAACTATCATCATCATAACTCATGTTCACCAATTTATTTTTGGTCAAAATGGAATTTGGGATAATCATGGTTTTATTATCACGTGTTAACATTGTCGAAGTACGGATGTTAATTTGTTGAACTTTTCCGACAACGCCTTCGATCTCAACAACATCATCCACTTTATTACATCGATCTAGAAGAATAATGATTCCGGAAATAAAATCAAGAATTAAATTTTGCAAGCCCAGACCAATCCCAATCAAGATTGCACCTCCACCAAATAGAAATGTAGAAACGTCAACACCAATCGATTTGAAGGACAAAATCGCTGTGATCAGGATGATTAAATATTTTAAAATCTGAGAGAACGCAAATTTTTTACCGACATCGATACGTTCAGATTTATAAATAAAAGTTCGGAAAAGCTTTGTTACAAACATCCGTCCATTCTTTTATTTTTTTGAAAATTACAAGGCTTCAAGTCTTATGCCAATAAAAAAGCTACAATTAATCTTGTAGCTTTTTAATTTTATTTTGAGGTTTTCATCAAATCTCGCTTGTTTTCTTTTTCGATTTTATTGTATACATATTTTGACATCAAAATACTAAATTCATATAACAATAATAACGGTAAGGCCGCCGCCATCATACTTAGCACATCAGCAGGCGTAATAATCGCAGCAACAACCATGATTAAAACAATGGCGTGACGACGATAAGTTTTTAAGAATTTCGGTGTTAAAATCCCGATGGCTGTCAATATGTAAACGATAATGGGGAACAAAAATACCAAGCCCATTCCTAACACAACTTGTAAGAAAAGCGTTGTGTAGTCACTTAAATCAAATAGTTGAACAATGTTTTCCGAAACTGTGAATAGTAAACCGAAATTAATAGCTAAAGGCAGAATTAAAAAATAACCTGTTAAAACACCAGCAATAAATAAAATCCAAATGCTATTGATATAAAAAACTGAGTTTCTTTTTTCTTTAGGAAGTAAAGCTGGACTTATAAATCTCCAAATTTCCCAAATAATGTACGGAAATGCGATAACAATTCCGCCAAAAATAGAAACCGCCATCATTACATTAAACTGTTGGAATAATTGCTTTTGTTGAATTTTAAACGTGTCGGGAAGATGGATGCTTTCTTCACCAGTAAACATTTTCGAAAAATGATTTATCAATCGGAAAGTCGGAAAATCATTACTTGTTGGACCAAAAAATATGTGATCCATAATCCAATTAATATTAAAACCAACAATAAGTGCACCGACAATAATAGCTATTATTGATCGCACAAGATGCGCTCTTAGTTCTCCAACATGTCCTAGAAAGGACATTTCTTTTTCTTCGCTCATTAATTTCTATTCCTGTTAATGCAATTTTGTGACTGCGAAATTAACTATTTTATTGTTATATATTTATATGACTTTTTTCGAAATTCTATATTATCCCTTCATCCAAAAGTTTGTGTAAGTCGATAATACCATAATATTGTCCGTTATCCGTTACGATAAGTTGTCCGATATTGTTATTTTTAAGAATGTACATAGCGTCTTTTGCAAGTTCGGATTTATCTATATTTTTGGGATTTTTGCTCATAATATCTTTTGCAATAACTTTTGACACATCATCCTGATTTAATAACATTCTTCGCAAATCGCCATCAGTAATCACACCAAGAATTTTTCCGTGTTCTGTCACGACGGTTATACCATGTTTGGAAGCACTCACCGAAATAATAACTTCTCGAATTGTGGCTTCAGGATTAATTTCTGGTTTGGTTTGCGAAACAAATTGTTCAACTTTTGCTGTTAAATTTTTTCCTAAACTTCCTCCTGGATGGAATTTTGCAAAATCGATATCTTTAAAATCTTTTAGTTCCATAAGACATACTGCTAGCGCATCGCCCAAAGCCATTTGGACTGTTGTAGAGCTTGTTGGCGCTAATTTGTTTGGGCAGGCTTCTTTGTCAATATGCGTATTCAAAATTATAGCAGATGCCTTTCCTAATTTGCTGTCAGGATTTCCAGTCATCCCGATTAAACAAGAAGAATAATCTTTTAAAAAGGGAAGAAGATTAACGATTTCTAGAGAGTTTCCAGAATACGATATGCAAAGCACAACGTCTTGTTTTTGGATAACACCAAGATCACCGTGTATGGCTTCTGCAGCATGTAGAAATTGCGCTGGCGTGCCAGTTGAGTTAAGTGTTGCTACGATTTTGTTCCCAACGTGCGCAGATTTACCGATGCCAACTACGATGAGTTTTCCGGAGGCTGCATTGATGCTTTCAACGGCTTTTACAAAACTGTCATCCAACCTATTTTTAAGTGATTCAAGTTCGGCGATTTCGATGGATAGGGCATCTTTTGCTAGTGAAAGAAGATTCATGTTACTTAATTATTAAGCTTCATTATTTATTTTAGAATCACATTAAATTTTGCTATCTTCACGTTCCCAAAAAAATAGATTTTTGGTTTTTTCAATTAGCTTTAGTAACTTTAGTACATCAAGTCAGCTATTAAGCTTTTAAAGTTTAGCAAAAATGTTATTCTTTAATAATTGAAGTCATTTTTGATTTATTGTGCAAATTTAGTAAACAAAACTAAAGGATGGATATAAAGAACATCGACTTATCAAAGGAGTTAAAAAAATACTTTGGTTTTTCAACATTTAAAGGTCAGCAAGAAGAGATTGTAAGTACATTATTGGCATCGAAAGATGTTTTTGTATTGATGCCAACAGGCGGTGGAAAATCGCTTTGTTATCAACTACCCGCATTAATCTCGGAAGGCACAGCGATCGTTGTATCGCCACTTATCGCTTTGATGAAGAACCAAGTTGACGCTGTTAATGGACTTTCTGAGGAAAGTGGCGTGGCGCATGTTCTTAACTCATCACTTAATAAAGCACAAACCAAGCAAGTTTTTGATGATATTAAATCTGGGAAAACAAAACTACTATATGTTGCGCCAGAATCTTTGATTAAAGAAGATTACGTTGAATTTCTTCGTGATGTTAAAATTTCATTTGTAGCCATTGATGAAGCGCACTGTATTTCGGAGTGGGGACACGATTTCCGTCCAGAATATCGCAACTTAAAAGGTATTATTGACAAAATTGCGAACGTTCCTGTGATGGCTTTAACAGCAACTGCAACACCAAAAGTTCAGGATGATATCCAAAAAACTTTGGGAATGAACGATGCTGTTGTTTTTAAAGAAAGTTTTAACAGAGCCAATTTGTTTTATGAAATCCGGCCAAAAGTTAATGTAGATAAAGAAATTGTAAAATTCATCAATCAACATAAAGGCAAATCTGGAATTGTCTACTGTCTTAGCCGGCGAAAAGTAGAGGAGTTTGCACAGCTTCTTCAGGTTAATGGCATCAATGCTTTGCCGTATCACGCGGGACTTGACCAAAAAACAAGAGTTGCCAATCAGGACAAATTCTTGATGGAAGAAGTCGACGTTATTGTCGCAACCATCGCGTTCGGAATGGGAATTGACAAACCAGACGTTCGATTTGTTATTCATTATGATATTCCAAAATCTTTAGAAAGTTATTATCAAGAGACGGGTAGAGCTGGGAGAGATGGCGGCGAAGGCTATTGTTTGGCATTTTACGATCCAAAAGATATTGAGAAATTAGAAAAATTCTTAGCTCAAAAACCAGTTTCTGAACGCGAAATTGGACTTCAACTTTTGAATGAGGTTGTAGGTTATGTAGAGACTTCGATGAGTCGACGTCAATATTTGTTGCATTATTTTGGAGAAAAGTTTGATCCTGTAAAAGGTGATGGTGCCAAAATGTGTGATAATTCGGTTAATCCTCCTAATCTAATTGAAGCTACCAAAGATTTAAATTTTGTTTTAAAACTGATAAAAGATTTGGGTGAAAAATTCCGCACCAAGGATTTGATTTCAATAATTACAGGAAAAGAAACTGCGGTTACAAAGTCTTACAAACTTGAAAAAACAGAAGCTTTTGGAATCGGGAAGGAGCAAAGCGATAATTATTGGAAATCGATTATTCGCCAAGCAACGGTGCAAGAATATCTTAAAAAAGACATCGAAACTTATGGCGTTCTGAAGTTGTCTGTAAAAGGTAATGATATGCTTGAAGGCAAATGCAAAGAACAATTCTTCATTGCGGAAGATAGACAATATGATTTAGCACAAACCAAAAAGTCCGAATCCGAGCAAGTCCAAGTGCAAGCTGGTGGTGGACTCGACCTAGTTTTGTTTGGGCAACTAAAAGATCTTCGTAAAAAAGTCGCGCACAAGCTAGGAATTCCGCCATACACGGTTTTCATGGATCCGAGTTTGGAAGATATGACGGTGCAATATCCAACGAGTTTGGAAGAGATTGCTAAAATCTATGGCGTTGGCGAAGGTAAAGCCAAAAAGTACGGAAAAGATTTTGCGGAGTTCATCAAAAAATATGTCGAAGAAAACAATATCGAGCGTATGCAAGATATGGTTCTGAAACAAGTGGCCAACAAGGCGAGTCACAAGGTTTTTATCATTCAGAATACAGATAAAAAATTAGATTTCGAAGATATTGCGAGAGCCAAAAATTTAACAATGAATGAGCTTCTTAAAGAAATGGAATCCATTGTATACCAGGGAACTAAATTGAATGTTAATTACTACATCGAAGATAATTTTGATGAAGACATTGTTGAAGAATTTATGGAATTTATGAAAGATTCCGAGAGTGACTCGATGAAAGTTTTAACAGCCGAATTTGGTGACGACCTTTCTGATGAAGAAATCCGAATGTTAAGAATTAAATTTATTAGCGATGTTGCTAACTAATTTGTTTTAAAATATTAAATAAACGCTTTACTAATCGAGTAGAGCGTTTATTTTTTTATCTTTGAAATGATGAAAAAAAATTCAATAATATTCATTCTTCCCGATTTGGAAACTGGCGGTGCTGAGCGCATTGTGATGACACTTGCCAACCATCTTCCACGCGAAAAGTTTGAACCAAAAATCATGCTTTTGCGTAAAGAAGGAGGCTATTTGCGGTATGTGAAAAGTGATGTAGAAATTATTGACCTCAATACAAAACGCATTCGACATTCGATTCGACCAATTTTAAAGGAAATTCGAAAAAGAAAACCTGATATTGTTTTTTCTGGATTTGGTGAAGTCAATGCTTACTTATCCTTGTTTATCAAGCTTTTTCCGAAAACGAAATTCATTGCTAGGGAAACCAATGTAGTTTCGGAACACGTTACCAGAAAGGAAATTCGATTTTTTTATAAATTTTATAACAGTTACAAAAGCATCATTTGTCAAAGTGATGATATGGTGCAGGATTTACTCAAAAATTTTGATATTAAATCCAATAAAATTGTCAAAATAAATAATCCTGTGGATTTTGATTTTATTGGTGAAAAATTAAAATCGTCTCAACGTCCAGAAAGTTTTAAAACCAATTTTAAAAACGTAGTAGCCATTGGAAATCTTTCTTCGAGAAAGGGTTTTGATAATTTATTAAAAGTATTTTCAAGATTGAAAAATGAAAATATTTTGCTTCATATTTTGGGCGATGGATGCGATAAAGAAATGCTCCATGAGATGAAAGAACTGCTTGGACTTAAAAATGTAACTTTTCACGGAAGACAAGAAAATCCGTATCAGTTTTTAAAGTTTGCAGATTTATTTATTTTATCCTCTCGCTATGAAGGTTTCCCGAATGTTTTGTTGGAAGCTGGCGCTTGCGGAACTTTTTCTTTAGCCAATAATTGTCCGGGAGGAATTAACGAAATTGTTCATAGTGGAATCAACGGCGAAGTTTCAAATATTGAAAATCACGAGGATTTTGCACAAGATATTTTAAAGGTTTTAAAACAAGAACATGATGCAAATTCAATTCGAAATTCGATACTTTCAAGATTTTCGAAAGACATCATCATGAAAAAATACGAGCAAGTTTTAGGGAATTTATAATATCTATCGAAGGTTTAACAAAATTTTGCGCAATCTCAGTTGGCGATGCTGTATATTATCTTTAAATTTGTAACGCTTAAAAAGTATTAACATAAAAAATATATAATGTCACAATTTGATGTTACCGTAATCGGTTCTGGTCCTGGTGGATACGTTGCTGCAATTCGTGCGGCGCAATTGGGTTTCAAAACAGCAATTATCGAAAAATACCCAACTATGGGTGGAACGTGTCTTAACGTAGGATGTATTCCTTCGAAAGCACTTTTGGATAGCTCTGAGCATTTCGAAAAAGCAAAACACGATTTTGCAGATTTCGGTATTATCATCAACGAGCCAAAAGCAGATTTAGCAAGAATGATCGCTCGTAAAAACGAAGTGGTTGATATGACGACGAAAGGAATCAGCTTCTTGATGGACAAAAACAAAATCACCGTTTTTGAAGGTGTAGGAAGTTTTGAATCGGCTACAAAAATTAAAGTGACTAAAAACGATGGTTCTGCGGAATCTATCGAGTCAAAATATACGATTATTGCAACAGGTTCTAAGCCATCTTCGTTGCCATTTATCACATTAGATAAAGAAAGAGTAATCACTTCTACTGAAGCTTTAAACTTAAAAGAAATTCCGAAACACTTAATCGTAATCGGTGGTGGTGTTATCGGTCTTGAGTTAGGTTCTGTTTACTTAAGATTAGGTTCTCAAGTAACTGTGGTTGAATATATGGACAAAATTATTCCAGGAATGGATGGATCTTTGTCTAAAGAACTTCAAAAAGTCTTGAAAAAACAAGGAATGAAGTTTGAACTTTCTACAGCAGTTTCTGGTGTTGAAAGAAATGGTGATAGCGTAAAAGTTACTGCTAAAAACAAAAAAGGTGAAGAAGTTGCTTTCGAAGGAGATTATTGTTTAGTTTCTGTGGGTAGAAAACCTTACACAGACGGACTTGGATTAGAAAATGCTGGTGTTGAGTTGGACGAAAGAGGAAGAGTAAAAGTAAACGATCATCTTCAAACAAACGTTGCAAATATCTATGCAATTGGTGACGTTATTAAAGGTGCAATGTTGGCTCACAAAGCTGAAGAAGAAGGTGTTTTCGTTGCCGAAACTTTGGCTGGTCAAAAACCACACATCAATTATAATTTAATCCCAGGCGTTGTTTACACTTGGCCAGAAGTTGCTGGAGTTGGACAAACTGAAGAGCAATTGAAAGAAGCTGGTGTTGAGTATAAAGTGGGTAATTTCCCAATGAGAGCTTTAGGAAGAAGCCGTGCTTCGGGTGATACTGATGGTTTCGTGAAAATTATTGTTGATGCAAAAACAGATGAAATCCTTGGTTTCCACATGATTGGTGCAAGAGCTGCCGATTTGGTTGCTGAAGGTGTTACCGCAATGGAATTCCGTGCAAGTGCAGAAGATTTAACAAGAATGTCTCACGCACACCCAACTTACGCAGAAGCTGTAAAAGAAGCTGCTCTGGACGCTACAGGAAAAAGAGCAATCCATATGTAAGATTTTTTAAAATCAAAATATTTATAAAGGGAAGTCAGTTTTGACTTCTCTTTTTTTGTTTTGAAATTTGCTTTGATGATAATTTTTATTGAGAGTTAAATTGAATTTTGTTAAAAAAAATGATTTACTAAAAATATTAAATTATTCATTTAAAGGTCCTAAAATACTTGGTTTTTGGCACATTTGTAGAATATAGAAAATTGTAAACCTAAATTTTAAAAGTCATGAAAAAGATATTTACATTTTTAATTTTAGCTGTCAGCTTACAAACTTTTACCCAAGAAGCTGGACGATCTGGAGAATTGCTGAAAAATGAAGCGAGTACTTCCGAAATGCAACAACGAAATAATATTGGCGAGATAAGTGGTGAAAGAGGTTCTTCAAAAAATAACGGACAAAGAAACTCTGGAAATAATAGTAATGATTATGGTCGAAGCAATGGATCGTCAGGAACAAGGTCGACAAATAATTATCGTTGGAACCAAAACTATGGCTACTCGGAAGTATTTTTAAGAATCCCTGAACATGGCTATTTCACAGTAGAAGTTGGTGATCAAGTGGTAAGTAATGCTTCAGGAAAATACCGTTTCTTTGATTTAAGTTCTGGTAAGACTCCCGTATCAATTTATACAAATGGTTACTTAATTTATAGAACTCAATTAAGGGTGGCGAATAACAGTAGAATGGTTTTGGATTTCTTTACCAATAAAGGTTTGTTTTTGCTGGATTCGTATCCTGTACAAGGACAAATGTATGGCTTTAACGAGTGGGATGATGTTTGGAATAATCCATATAATTCTGGATGGAATCAACCTACTTCTCCAAATTTCAACAACAGTGGCGTTATGAACAATCAATTGTTTCAACAATTTTATAATACAATGCTGAAAAATGCGGCTTTTGATAAAGATAAAAAGGAGTTCATTCTTCAACAACTCCGAGCTTCGAATTTTACATCAAATCAAATTGCAATGTTACTAAAACCGTTTTCGTTTGACAGTAATCGACTGGATGTAGCAAAAATATTATACGAAAATTGCGTTGATAAAAATCAATATTTCGTTGTCGGTGATGCATTTGATTTTGAGATAGGAAGACGAGATCTAATGAAGTTTATTTCTAATCAATAATATAATAAAAGAGGAAGTTAGCTTTCTCTTTTTTTGTTTTTTAATGCAACTTAAATTGGTTAATGCGTTTTGTGTAAATCGTTTTTCGCACGTTTTCGGCTTTTCATATTTCTGACATTGATGCCATCGCGATCTGATAATTTTAGATATTCGTAAAGTGTTACCAAGCCAAGAACGCCAATAATCGCGAAAGCTAAATGAAAATCTTTAACACTATAATGACCTTCAGTACCATGAAAAAGACTTGCAGTTTTTAACGAGAATGCACCAAGCGTAATTCCCATTCCTAAAGTCATTTGCTGAGCTGTGCTATATAATGTATTTGCGTTGTTCATGCGCTCTTTCGGGATGTCAGCGTAGGCTAAAGTATTAAGACTACTAAATTGCATCGACCGAACGCATCCTGAAATAAACAATACTGTTATGGTCATCCAATGCGGCGTATCTGGGAAGAGGAGCAGCATTGCAAAAGATGTTAAACTAAGTAAAATAGTATTGGCTACTAGAACTCTCCTGAACGAAAATTTCCGAGTGATCCAAACTGTTGAGGGTTTCATTACTAAACTCCCAATCATACTTGCCATTAGCAAACTTCCAGACTCGAAGGCTGTCAACCCAAATCCAACTTGAAACATTAATGGCATTAAAAAAGGCGCCATCCCAATAACCATTCTTGTTATCGAACCAGAGTAAATCGTAATTGCGTAAGTTTTGGTTTTTAATTCGGAAAAATCGAGTAGTGGATTATCAACTTTTTTGGTATGTAAATAAAAAATATAAAACACCAAAATACTAAATATCATCAATGGTACCGAATAATAAACTGGCAGCATATCATTCGTAAAACTTTCTAAACCCATCATAAATCCAATCATCCCAATCGTACTTAATGCAAATCCTTTAACATCAAGTTTTCTGTCCGTTTTTTCGTTCGTATCGGGAATGTATTTCATGGTTAAAAAGAAAGCCAAAAGTCCCAACGGAATATTAATGAAAAAGATCCAGTGCCAACTGAAATAGGTCGTAATATATCCTCCTACAAAAGGTCCGAGAATGGGACCAATAAGTCCAGGCCAAGTAATAAATGCGATGGCGCTGACTAGATCATTTTTCTCCGTGTTTTTAAGAACCGAAAGTCGTCCTACAGGAACCATCATCGCTCCAAAGAAGCCTTGTAAAGCTCTAGATAGAGTGAATTCTGTCAAATTTTGACTTATCCCACAAAGCGCAGAAGCAACCAAAAAGCCAAGAATTGCAGTTCCAAAAACTTTTTTAACACCAAATTTTTCAGAGATCCAGCCACTAATTGGGATAAAAACGGCTAACATTATAATATAGACAGAAACCCCAATACTCATGTGAAGCGGATCGGCGCCAAAAGATTTTGCCATTTGTGGAAGCGCAGTCGTAATTACTGTGGAATCTAGATTTTCCATTAAAAAAGTGGCACCTACTATCAACGAAACTCGAAGAGCTTTTGCTTCCATATTTATAATTAAAACAACTTTTCTTTGGTGCTAAAATAATGCCATCAACTATTTTAAAAACAAAAAAGCGACTGGAAAAAATCAATCGCTTTATATATACTATGTAGTTAGTTTATTTTTGAACAGGTGCCTGTGTTGCAGGAGCTGTTTGATTAGCTGGTGCTTGACCTTGTGCAGGTACTTCTTTCTTAGTTGGCATTTTTGGCGCTTGGAAAGTAGTTGTTGGTTTACCAGTAACAACAATGCTTAAAATAATCATCACAGCGATGAAAATTCCTAATGTCCAAGTTGCTTTTTCCATAAAGTCATTGGTTCTTTGTACTCCAAAAGTTGCTGAAGAAGTACCACCAAATGTTCCTGAAAGACCGCCACCTTTTGGGTTTTGAGCCATAATAATAATGATTAACAGCACGCATGCAATCATAATCAATACCATAAATAGCGTAAATATAGTGCCCATGTAATTTTAAATTTTGAGTGGCAAATATAATGATAAATATTTATTTATTGAAATCAAAATTTAATATTTTCAATTTTTGGTATTAAAATCTGACTTACTATGCTTATTTACTATTATTTAAATTTATAATTAATAAATTCGTGCTTACAAAGAAAAAATAGTTTCATGAAGTTAAAACATACTATCGTTGCGCTTGTTGCGCCCTTTATGATGAATGCACAGCAAAAATTAACGCCCGAAATCTTATGGACACTTAATAAATTAGGCGTTCAGGCAGTTTCTCCAGATCAATCTTCGCTAATCTACAAAGTCAGTAAAACGGATTTGAAAACAGAAAAATCAAATTCTTCTACTTATTTTATGAATTTGCTCAATCAATCGGCAGAGAAAGTTGATTTTGGAAAACGTGCGGTTATCCAATGGGATAAAAATGGCTTGTACGCGCAAGAAGGTAATAAAATTGTGTTGTCAAAAGATGCGGGCAAAACTTGGACAGAATTCTATACAATTGGTACTGATGCAGAGAATATTGTAATTTCTCCAGACGGAAAAAAGGTGGCGTTTAGCAAAGCTGTTTTAGTAGAGAATTTAATGGCTAAAGACAAATATGTTGATACACCAAAATCTACAGGACAAATCTACACAGATCTTAACCACAGACATTGGGACGCTTGGAATGACGGAAAATACAATCACGTTTTTGTAGTTAACACATCCAATTCGTCAGATAAAGCAAAAGATTTATTAGAAGGTAAAAAGTTTGATTCGCCGCAGAAACCTTTTGGTGGAAGCGAGGATTTCGTTTGGAGTCCAGATTCTACAGAATTGCTGTATGTAACCAAAGCTAAAAGTGGTGCAGACTACGCGCAAAGTACCAATACAGATATTTTCGCCTACAACTTAGCAACTGGCCAAACCACCAATTTAACAGAAGGAATGATGGGTTACGATGTTGCCCCGAGTTTTAGTAACGATGGTAAAAATTTACTTTGGTTAAGCATGAAACGCGATGGTTACGAGGCAGACAAAAATGACATTATCGTTATGGATTGGAAGTCTAAAACCAAAAAAAATCTAACGGAAGCTTGGGACGAAACGGTGTCTGGTTCGACATTTTGGAGTGCAGATTCTAAAAGTATCTACTTTACAGCGGCTTATCGCGGGACTAAACAACTCTTTGTTGTTGATGCGAAAGGTGGAAAAGTCAATCAAGTTACGAATGGTCAATTTGACGTTAATGATATTTTTGCTCAAACTAAAAGCGGTTTAGTAGTTTCTAAAGTGGATATCAATCACAATGCGGATCTTTTTAATGTTGAATTAATAAAAGGGCAATTGTCACAGATCACCGATGTTAACAAAGATAACTACGCAAAATTAACTTTCGGTAAGTCTGAACTTAAAATGGTTAAAACTTCGGATGGTAAAGAGATGGGCGTTTGGTTCCATTATCCACCAAATTTTGATCCGAACAAAAAGTATCCAACGCTTCTATATTGTCAAGGTGGTCCGCAATCGGCGTTAACTCAATACAATTCTGTAAGATGGAATTTCGCTTTGATGGCAGCTAACGATTATATCGTTGTAGCGCCTAACCGTCGCGGTATGCCAGGTTGGGGAACCAAATGGAACGAATATATTTCTGGCGATTGGGGAGGACAACCAATTCGTGATTATCTTGCTGCTACGGATTTTGCTAAAACACTTCCGTATGTAGATAAAGATCGTGTTGCAGCAGTTGGCGCTAGTTACGGCGGATATTCGGTGTTTATGTTGGCGGGTGTACATGAGAATAGATTCAAAACTTTTATTGCGCATGATGGCTTATTCGATATGACATCTTGGTACGGAACGACGGAAGAATTGTGGTTTGCAAACTGGGATTTGGGTGGACCTTATTGGAAAAATCCAACGCCTAAGGCTTACACCGATTTTAACCCTATTAAAAAAGTAGCTAATTGGAACAAACCAATTATGGTTATCCAAGGTGGAATTGATTTCCGTGTACCTTATGAGCAAGGTCAAGAAGCTTTCCAAGCTGCAAAATTAAAAGGTTTGAAAACTAAATTTTTATACTTCCCGAACGAAAATCACTGGGTGCTTCATCCTCAAAATGGATTGGTATGGCAACGTGAATTTTTTGATTGGTTGAAAGAGACTTTGTAACAAAGCTTGTAAGATAGCCCCGATGTTCTATGTTAATCTGCAAATTTTTCAGGTTAAAATTTTTAATT
>NZ_DAMBQF010000016.1:0-56469 GCF_032062245.1 Soonwooa sp. | reverse complement strand
AACTAATTTACTTCCTTAATTATCCTAATGCAAACTTACCATTGAACGGCATGTTTGAGCTCATCCCAAATAACAAGGAAAAAGCTTGGCTTTGGGATAGCGAGTAGTGAAAGCGGGATTAGCTCCTGATTATAAAATAGATGAAAACTAGGATTTGAAATTTGGAAATAGCACAAAATAATAACGTAATTTGTGGAAAAATAGCAGAAATGCAAATCATCGAAAGTTTCCAGAACGAGAAAATAAAGAAAATTAGTCGTTGGCTAAGCAAAAATAATGACCGAAAAAAAGCCGAAGTTTTTTTGGTGGAAGGTCAACAAGAAAATGAACGTGCACTAAATTTTGGCTACGAGGCTGTAGAGTTTTATGTTGCACCAGATATTTTTGTAGGCAAAACACCAACCGAAAATGTGAATTTTGTAAGTAAAGCGGTGTACGAAAAAATTGCATATCGTGGGACGACGGAAGGAATAATTGGTGTCTATAAGAATAAGGAACTGAATTTGGCTTCGCTAAAACTAAAAGAAAACTCTACAATTATCATTTTGGAAAGCATTGAAAAGCCGGGAAATCTGGGCGCAATCTTGAGAAGTTGCGAGGCTTTTAGTATTGATGCTTTGATTGTGACTGATCCAAAAGTTGATTTTTATAACCCGAATGTTATCAGAAGTAGCGTTGGTTGTCTTTTTGGAATGAACTTTTGTGCGGTAAGTAATGAAGACGCTTTCGACTTTTTGAAAAGAAATGCTTTTGAAATCTACACGACTTTTATGTCTGACGATGCGCAACCGCTAGACTCGCGTAATCTAAAACAAAAAAGTGCTGTACTTTTTGGGACTGAACATTCTGGACTTAGTGATTTTTGGAAGGAAAAAGGAAAAAACACACTGATACCGATGGCTGGAAGTATTGACTCTTTGAACTTGAGTAATGCTGTTGCGATAACTTGTTATGAAGCACTTCGTCAAAAAATGAAATAAAAAAAACCGTTTCGAAATCGAAACGGTTCTTTTTTTTACAAATAATTTTTAATTATTTTGTAGCTTCTTTTACTTCTTTAGCAGCATCTTTAACTTCTTTAGCAGCATCTTTAACAGTTGCAGCAGCAGAGTCAACTTTAGCAGCAGCTGAATCAACAGTAGCTGAAGCTGAATCAACAGTAGCAGCAGCAGTATCAACTACAGCAGCAGCTGAATCTGTGTTAGCAGCATCTACGTTTTCAGTTTTTTTACAAGCTACAAGAGCAACAGCAGCGATAGCAGCTACAAATAATGACTTTTTCATAATAAATTAAATTTAATTTTGTTTGTTATTTTAAATGAATTCTTTTCTGTTCTATCAATTTGAACAGGACAAAGGTATGGCAGCAAAAAAATTTGTGTTAGAAAATTAATTGTAATATCTTTGTAAAATAGTTTTACAATTAAAAGCACCTGTAAAACAGTTAATTATAAATTTTTCAACATTTGGACAATTTAGAAATTTTATACTTTGAACAGCTAAAAAAAGAGGTTCAAGCCAAGTATTTAGACAATCATACACCTTCCCACAATGATATTACTAAGTGGAAAGGCATTGACATCATATATTTTCAAGAAGACTTAAGAAAATACGCTAAAGGAAACATTAGTGAAAAGTCTTTTTACACTTATTTCAAAACCTCGCCAGTAAGCAAATTGCCAAGAATTGACATGCTTAATTTATTATCAAATTATGCAGGTTACGAATCCTGGTTTAATTATAAAAAGCTGAAGCCAATTACTTTACCTACAACTGAAGTAGATGAACCAGAAATAGAAATTACACCTACTGAAAAAACAGTAAAATTTGTTGAAAATTCAACAATGGATAAGCAAGCAACGATTGATGTTATTCCAAATAATCTTGAAGTTGAAAAAGTCGATAAAAATCTGCAAATTCAAGATAGAAATAATTTAGAAAAATCTACAAAAAAAGAAGTTTTACAATTAAACACTACTGAAGATCAACAAATTGAAACTTTATCTAGTATTTCGAAAAGAAATTTCTTCAAGAAAAACATTTGGTATATCATAACATCTGTATTAAGCCTTTCGATTTTATTCTTAATATTTCGCGATCAATGGTTATATAAAGATTACACATACAGCTTCATTGACTCTGATCGAAATACATTAATAAAAGATGAACTAGATGTAAAAATACTTAAAGAGAATGAATCTCCAATCCTAATAAGAATTAAACCGAACGCTCCTTTTAAATACACAACACAGAGCAAAACTTTAACTATGATTGTTTCTTCCCCTTTTTATAAAACTGATACAATCAAAAGGAACTTAGAAACAGCACCTGAAAAAGAAAACATTGAGCTAAAACCTAATGATTATGCGATTCTACTTTACTATTATTCTAGATCTATAAAAGATTTTAAAAAGAAAAGAGAACAGCTAAACCAATTAATTAGCGATGATGCACAAATAACGCAAGTCTACGACAACGAGACTTACGCTGTTGAGCGACTTGATAAACAAAAATATATTAGCCTTGTTACGTTACCAACCACTGCTTTAGAAAACCTAAATGTGATTGATACACAGATGAAAAATGGCAAAATAGTACTTATCCGTTTTAAAATTTCAACCAATGAGAATTAAAATACTATCCATATTTATAGCAATTTCTGCATGCATTAGTATTATTTCGTGTAACAAAAAGTACGAAGGCGAATCGAACATCAATGATGTTAAATACAAGAATAATCGCAATACGATTCCATCTGCAAAAATGGATAGCGCACAAGCTATAAACATTATAACTAAGCAGAAAATCCAAGACCTACTGGATCTTTCAACGCTTTATATTTCTGGAAATAAGGATACTGAAATTGACTCTGTAATCTATGCACAAATGCAAAGCTATTTTTTAAAAACGGATTCTACTCAACTAAAACCTCTATTCAAAGATCTTGACAGCCTAAAAGTCCGCTATGCGAGTATCAATAATTTAAATATCGAAAGAAAAATTACTGAAAAAGACACTTTTGATGTTGCTAAATTTAGTGTTGAATATTATAATAGCAAAAAAGCTTTTATTGGAAGTTATGATAGAAATGCCGAATATGTTTTGAAATCTGTCCCAGCTAAAGACAACAATGAATTTAAGTTTTATTTTAAAAATTTTTACACCGATCTAGGTAAGAAAAAAGATTCGACATCGGCGCAAACTGAAAGCAACCAGGATAAATCAAAAGAACAAAAAACATTGATTAAAGCAGAAAAACCTATCAAAAAGAAATAAAAAAAGCCTCCAAATGGAGGCTTAATTTTTAAATCTTAATCAGATTATTTTTTAACTGCATCAACGGCTTCTTTAACTTCTGCTTTTGCAGAATCTACTTTAGCAGCTGCAGAGTCAACTTTAGCTACCGCTGTGTCAACCTCTTTAGATAATGAATCTACTTTAGCTGCAGCCGAGTCAACAACGTTTGTATCAACTGTTTCAGCTTTTTTACAAGACACTAACACTAATGAAATGATCGCTAATGCTCCAATTACTTTTTTCATAATAAAATGTTTTTTAATAATTAATATATGTAAAATTTGTGTTTCGTCTTATCTTTAAGACATTACAAATATATGCAAGCTAATATTACAAATAAAATAATTCAATTGTATAGTTCTTGTAATTCAATTTACAAATTTACAATACTATAAATCACTTATTTACATAAAAACACAGATACTAAAATACAAAAACCTGATTAGGGATTATTAAAAAATCTAACCTAACATCTGAATACAAAACATCTACAATCAAAGAATTTGGTTTGTAAAAACTTAATCCAATTTTATTATTAACATTATTTTCGCTAAAGAATCGATCATAGAAGCCTTTGCCATATCCTACTCTATTACCTTTAGGATCACAATATAACAATGGCGTCAAACAAAAATCAAATTCCTTAATAGAGCTACCAACATTCGTTTTTGGTTCTTTTATATTCCATTTGCTGATAGAAAATTCAGTATCAGGTGTTACTTCAATAGAAACTAAGTTATCACCAACAACTTTCGGGACAAATATCTTAATATCATTTTTAAAACAATAATCAAAGAAAAATTGTGTATTAACTTCGTTCTTAGATGTTATTGGCAAAAAACAATGAATTTTTGAATTTGATTTTATGCTAAACTCTTTTAAAAAAGTTTCAAAAATCTGCTCAGAAAATAGAAAAACCTCGTCCTGAGACAAGGTCATTCTTTTATCTAAATATTTTTTTCTTAAAACTTCTTTTGTTTCAAAAATAGTTTCCATTATACCTCTTTAACCGAAATAATATTAACAGGACAAGCTTTCGCAGCTTTATCACACGACTCAAAAGCATCAGGAAAAGGCGTTTTAATGGTAAAAAACCCTTTCTTCTCGATTGATTTTAATAATACAGATTTACCATCTTTTTTAGACATTCTAAAAAATTCTGGTGCAAATTCCGCACAATAATTACAACCGATACATTTGTCTCTTTGTAATGTAACAATAACCATCAATCCTAGTATTAATGCGAATAAGCGCCTTCTTCAACATTATTTTGTTGTGTTCCTGGCTCTTCAACCTTCACAACTTTATAAAGTTTGTCCGATGGACGTACACGGAAATCAGTTTTAAAAGTAATAACGTCAGCCTTTGTTGCTTTTGTAGCACCTTCTTTACCATCCACCATAAGACCTTGGATTACCATTTCTTGAGATCCAGTTGTTGGACCTTGGATCAAAACAGTATCTCCTTCCGCCAAATCATAAGCTTCGATTAAGAATTCAGCAATTTCTGATTTTGGATAGAAATGGCGACCTTTTCCGATGTAGACTTTCTTTTGCGTAGCGCTAGATCCAGAATTATCAGACCACTCTCCCAATTCTTGACCAAGATAATAACCTGCCCAGAAACCTCTATTATATACAGTTTCTAGACGCTCCATCCATCCTTTTACTTTTTCTTGAGAGAAAGTTCCGTCTGCGATACTGTCAATCGCTTCACGATAACATTTTGTCACCATAGCCACATATTCTGGCGCACGACCACGACCTTCAATTTTCAAAACTTTAACGCCAGCATCTTCGATTTGATCTAAGAAACCAATTGTACAAAGATCTTTTGGCGACATCATATATTCGTTATCCAGTTCGATTTCGAAACCAGTTTCTTGATCGATAACGGTATATTTTTTACGACAATTTTGCTTACAAGCACCTCTATTAGCTGACGAATTGTTAGAGTGAAGACTCAAATAACATTTACCCGAAACCGCCATACAAAGCGCACCATGACCGAAAATTTCAACTTCTACTAATCTCCCAGAAGGTCCTTTAACTTGTTCTTTTTCAATTTGTGTCGCAATTTTTTTGATCTGAGAAATACTCAACTCACGACTCATGACCATAGTATCGGCAAAAAGTGCATAGAATTTCACGGTTTCGATATTGGTAATATTAATTTGCGTCGAGATATGAATTTCCATACCGATTTGTCTTGCATACGCAATAACCGCTTGATCCATCGCAATAACCGCTGTAAGATTAGCAGCTTTCGCTTTATCCAAAAGGGTTTTTATAATCGATAAATCATGGTCATATATAATCGTGTTAAGCGTCAAATACGTTCTTACACCCTTCTCTTCACAACGTCTTGCAATCTCAGGAAGATCGTCAAGTGTAAAGTTCATGGTAGCACGGGCACGCATATTAAGCTGCTCTACACCAAAGTAAACAGAATCTGCACCATTGTCAATCGCCGCTTGTAACGAAGTAAAATCTCCTGCGGGAGACATTAGTTCTATTCTTCCTGTCTTTGTCATTTTATTATTACTAAATTTTTTGCAAAGGTAATTAATTTATTCTTGTTTAAAATTAAAGGCAATTGATAGTTTTATTAACCTAAAATTATATCCTCTATGAGAAGTTTTGTCAGCATTCAAAAAAAATCATTGACAAATTTTCACATTTAGTAAAAATAAAAAGTATATTTCAAATCTTAAAAAGCCTTTAAAACCACTAAAAAACTCTTAAAATCGAGAAATATTTATTAATTTATATTTAATAATGGTTAAACTTAGTTAAATCTGTAACACTAAGTTTTTAGTTTATACATATTTAGCATTAAATTTGTTTAAATATTAAAATCAAAAACTAAAGGAAATATAAAATGAAGAATACATTAAAAAAACTAATGCCGTTAGCTGTAGTTGGGGTTTTATCAGGCGCAACTACTTTTGGAGCTATTAAATATTTTGATCCACATAATTCTGGTGAGGATTTTTCTTACTTTACAAAATCTAGTAACAATGCAAGCTTTGCTGGTCTTAATACTAGCGCAGTCGGAGATGACTTTGTAAAAGCTTCTAAGATGACTGTCCCTGCAGTTGTTACTATAAAAAATTATTCTAATAGATCTGCGCAAAGAGCGCCAGATAGCGATTTGTTTGATTTCTTCTTCGGGAATCCATTTGGAGGAGGAAGACAGCAACCGCAGCAACGTCAGCAACCACCTAAAAATATGCCTTCTGGTTTAGGTTCTGGTGTAATTATCTCTCCTGATGGTTACATCATTTCTAACAACCATGTAGTAGCAGGTGCTAGTAAACTAGAAGTTGTACTCAGTAATAAAAAGACTTACATTGCTAATCTAGTTGGTACCGATCCAAATACAGATATCGCACTTTTAAAAATTGAAGAAAAGGGTCTTCCTTATCTTAATTTCGCAAACTCAGACGCGGTTGAAGTTGGACAATGGGTTTTGGCAGTTGGTAACCCGTTAGGACTTAATTCTACAGTTACAGCGGGTATTATCTCCGCTAAAGGAAGAAGCATCGATCTGTTAAGTCAACAATCTAGAACGCCAATTGAAAGCTTTATCCAAACGGATGCAGCAATTAATCCGGGTAACAGTGGTGGTGCTTTGGTTAATGTGAGTGGTGACCTTATTGGTATTAACACAGCAATCTCGTCAAATACTGGATATTATGAAGGTTATGGTTTTGCAGTTCCTTCTAACTTAGCAAGAAAAATTGTTGAAGACATTAAGAAGTTTGGTTTGGTACAAAGAGGTTTCTTAGGTGTTGGTACACTTGATTTATCAAACGACAACCAAGTGATGGCTTACAACCAAGAGAAAAAAGCCAATTTAAAAACTGGAAATGGCGTCTATGTACGAGAAGTTAGCGATAATAGTGGCGCTGGTGATGCAGGTATAAGAATTGGAGATGTTATTACGAAAATCGATAACACAGACATCAATAGCTACGCAGATTTATCTTTCGTGATTGGTAGCAAAAGACCTGGTGACAAAGTTTTGGTGACTTATACCAGAAACGGAAAGACCAATACCGCTAACGTAACGCTTAAAGACCAAAAAGGTAATACCTCTGCAAGAAGTAAAGCTGATTTAACGGTTACTGAAAAAATCGGTAGTGAGTTCGAGCCATTAAGTGATAGAATTAAAACAAACTATGGACTTAACAGTGGCGTAATTGCTAGAAATGTAACCGAAGGTGGCGAAATGGACAAAATCGGAATCGTTGATAACTACATCATTATCGAAGTTAATGGAAAACCTGTTAACAGTCAAAAAGATGTTGAAAAAATCCTTGATGGATATTCTGGAAATGTACAAGTTAAATACGTTGACGAATACGGAAGAATGACAACTAGAGGTTTCAAAATGCCTTAATCAATAAACAAAATCCAAAAGAAAAGCAGCTCGAATAAGAGCTGCTTTTTTAGTTTTAAAACAAAGTCAATTTGGATGGATCACTTCCCATTTGTGGAATATGAATTTCTTTTCCCCAAGCTTCATTTAGTTTTTTAATAAAATGTGCGGACAAAAGTGGCGATGCTTTTTCTATATTTTGATGAACGAAGAAATACAAGTTTTCTAAACCTTCTTTCTTCCACGTTGTCAATCGCTCCAACCAATCGTCCAATCTTTGATAATCGTTCTCAGCATTAGCACCAACATATCTAATAAAAGCTGTTGGCGTCGTCAATCGCATGTGTAACATATCACGACGTCCAGCAGTATCAACAATAATATTGCTAACATTATTATCTTCAAACAATTTGCATGTTTTATCAAAAATCTCTTCATCTACAAACCATTCGGTGTTGCGAAGTTCGACTGCTAATGGCACTTCTTTAGGCCAATTTTGGACAAACTTTTCTAAACGTTCATAATCTTTAGGTTTAAAATTATCGTGTAACTGTAAAAAAACCATTCCTAATTTATCTCCGAAATTAAGAACCGAAGTTGCAAATTGTGTCACAACATCATCAATATTCAATAATCTTCGAAAATGCGAAACTGTATTTGTGATTTTTGGGAAAAATTTAAAATCATCGGGCGTTTTATCTTTCCAAGTTAAAACCTGATCAGGAGAAGGCATTCCGTAAAACGTTGCATTCAACTCAATGGAATTAAATTGCGTCGCATAATAACTTAATTCATCTTTTGTACCTTTTGGATAAAAGCCTTTAAGGTCAGTTTTATTCCATTTTGCACAACCGATTGATATGTCTTGCAAACCTTTTTTATTTAGTTTTAAAATAGTCTTAGTATGCGAATTATCTTGAGGTAGCCTAAAATCTATTTTTGAAGGATCTTCAACTTGTCCGAATTTCATTGTGATTAAATTTTAAATTCAAAGTTTAAAGTTAGAAAAAAACTGACATCTTTTGTAAATGTTTACTTCAAAAAAAGACCGCAGAAAATCTACGGTCTTTTTAAGTATCAATTAATTATAATGTCATTTTGTTATGCTTCGCAAGAAGAACAACTTACAAAGTTCACCATCAATTCTTTTGACACCGACGAACTTCTTTGGTAATATAGGGTTTTTACGCCTTTTTTCCAAGCTTCAATCATCACATAGTTAACATCCTTAACCGGCATTGTAGACGGAATCTGTAAGTTAAGTGACTGTGCTTGGTCGATATATTGTTGTCTTTGAGCGGCTTGTGATACAATTTCCATTGGAGAAATTTCTCTAAATGTTTTGAAAACTGCTTTTTCATCATCTGTCAAACCATCAAGATGTTGTACCGAACCGTGATTAAGCATCACATTTCTCCACGTCTCTTCGTTATCAAGACCTTTTTCTTGTAGCAATTTAGCAAGGTATTTATTTTTACGCATAAAGTTTCCTTTTGCTAAACCTGCTTTGTAATAGTTAGAAGCGAAAGGCTCAATTCCTGGAGATGTTTGCCCTAAAATAGCAGAACTAGAAGTTGTCGGCGCAATCGCCATCAGAGTTGTGTTACGAAGTCCGTAACCTTTTAACATTTCTGGTTCACCATAGATGTTAGCCAACTCTTTAGAAGCTTGCTCAGCTTGCTCTTTAATATGTCTGAAAGCTCTCGCGTTAAATTGTGTCGCTTCGAAACTTTCAAATGGAATCATATTCTTTTGTAAATAAGAATGGTAACCCAAAACTCCCAAACCTAAAGCTCTGTGACGCATTGCGAAATTACGCGCTGATGTCAAATAATAGTTACCTTCAGTTTTTTCAATAAACTCTGACAATACAGCGTCTAGAAAATAAATCGCCAATTTAACAGCGTTGGTATCTTTCCACTCGTCGAACAACTCAAGATTCATTGAAGATAAACAGCAAATAAACGACTCGTTGGTTGTCGATGGCAACATAATCTCCGAACAAAGATTACTTGCATTAACCATTAATCCAGCGTCTTTATAGACTTGAGGTTTATTTCTGTTAACATTATCTGTAAAGAAAATATATGGCAAACCTTTTTGCTGGCGGCTTTCTAGCACGCGCGCCCAGATTTTACGTTTTTCCATATCACCATCTACCATATCTTGCATCCAATAATCTGGAACGCAAACACCTGTAAACAAGTTTTGGATAGGACTTCCGATATCTTTAATTGATAAAAACTCTTCAATATCGCCATGGTCGATGTCTAGATAAGCTGCAAAAGCACCACGTCTAACACCACCTTGTGATACAACATCCATCGCAGTGTCAAACAGTTTCATAAACGAAACCGCACCCGAAGATTTTCCGTTGTCTGTAACAGCAGTACCACGATTACGCAATTCTCCAAAATATCCCGATGTACCACCACCGATTTTAGTTTGCATAATTACTTCACCCATTTTGTGTGTGATTCCTTCGATACTATCTGGAATATGAACATTAAAACATGAAATCGGCAATCCTCTTTGTGTTCCCATATTTGCCCAAACTGGCGATGAAAAACTAATCCAACCTTTTACAATCATTTCTTTGAAAGCTGGTTGCAATTCTGGTTTGAAAAGTCTTTTTGCCGCAGCAGTTGTAATACGATCAATTGCGCCATCTACAGTTTCACCTTTTAGAAGATAACCTCTGTTAAGCATTTGCTCGGACTCTTCGTTGAGCCACCAGATATCGATATTTTCGTCCATCATAATTTTATGTAAAACTCTCTTTACTTTGTATAAATTAAAAAAAACATTTAAAAGGAAAACTTATTAGACTCTATTTTCAAATAAATATATTAAATGATCTAATTTTCCACTTAGTTTTTCAACCTCTAATTTTAAATTTCTAACATTCTCTTCGAGTTGTTCTTTGTTCACATCAATACTTGTTGGCATATCACTATAAATATTATCAAGTCTTTGATTAATGGTTTCAAGACCTTCCTCATGCTTATTTAGCAAATCAATAATTTCTTTCATTAAAAATAAATTTTAAAACAAATCGTTAGCAGTAATCGACTTGTCATGCTTAGTATAATCTACAGGTCTTTTTGCAAAGAAATCGTCCATAGAGTTTGCGAATACTTCCTCCTCGAACCAAACCATTGGTCTGTATTGTTCTGGAGAAACATCGTAACGTGTTTTCATACCGATTTTTTTAAGAGAATCGTCAACACGGTATTTCATAAAGTTAAGAAGATCTTCTTTTGAAAAGTTATCCAATTCACCTTGCTCAAAAATCCAATCAAGAATTTCTGCTTCCAACGCGATAGACTCATCCACTAAAGTGTAAATATCTTCGATGTCAGAATCTGTTAAAAGATTTGGTTGCTCCTCTCTGATTTTGTTGATTAAATAAATACCAGCATTAGCGTGAATTTGCTCATCAACAGACGTCCAAGCAATAATGTTAGACACATTCTTCATGAATCCTTTGAATCTTGTAAACGACAAAATAATCGCAAACTGAGAGAACAATGATACGTTTTCAATCAAAATCGAAAACAACAACAAAGAAGAAACATATTCTTTCGGCGTTGTAGAATTAGCGTGTTTAAGAACGTTTGACAAAAAATCAATTCTTTTCTTAACTGCAGGAATTTCTACAACGCTGTTAAACTCTTCGTTGTACCCAAGCACTTCCAACAATCTAGAATAAGCTTCTGAATGACGGAATTCACACTCCGCGAAAGTTGCTCCCAAACCATTAAATTCAGGCTTTGGCAAGTGGTTGTAAAGATTTCCCCAAAATGTTTTAACCGAAACTTCGATTTGAGCAATTGCTAAAAGCGCATGTTTAACCGCAATTTTTTCATGTGGCGCCAATTGAGAATGAAAATCTTGAATATCTGCAGTAAAATCTACTTCTGAATGAACCCAAAATGATTTGTTAATCGCTTCCACAAATTGCAAAATCTCTGGATACTCAAATGGTTTGTAACTAACTCTTTTATCGAAAATGCCCATAATTCTTTAACTTTTTATTCGCGTTTTATACTTTCTAACAGTGATTTATTTCCTTTATAAACACTTATTTGTTTCAATTTCAATAATTTAGAAAATATGATTTTGAAACAAATCGGTCTTACAAAAATAGAAATTGAAAGTCTAAAAAGAAAATGCAAAAGCCCCGAAAACTCGAAATTTAATGTTAATGTTTGAAAAAGTTTTCCACAGAATTCACCAAGCTTTGATTAACAATAGGTTAGCAAAATCTTAATCTCTTTTTATCCACAATGATGCTTTCAACTATTAAACAAAAATATACATCATATTGATATTCAACAATTTAAAAACAAACAAGAAGCGGTGTGTTGATATAAAATAAGAGAGCTTAAAATTTAGAAAAAAAGACGAGATAAAATTCGTATCTTTGTAGACAAACTTGGGGTTGACTGGTTTCGACAGCAAGACCAATGTGTAAGTAAGCATGCAGAGAACCGTAGCGCGATCTCTTTAATCCCTTGCTACAAAATTTTAACTGGCAACGAAGAGTTCGCTCTTGCAGCTTAATCCGAAGTTTAGTAGGTTCTGAGCGCTTTCCTGAAGATAGTAAGGAAGCAAGATGTCTCACCAATGTTCTGTTCTGCGACGTTGGATTCTGGGGCATAGGAATGCGGAAATAAGGTTTTGGAAGCTTCGTCCAAAACACGAAAATTTTAGAAGATAAGATGTAGGTTGGGTGTTTGCTCTCTGCCTATGTTCGAAAACCAATAGCAAAATAAGCATGTAGAAAGCTTATGTATTGCTTGTTTGGACGAGGGTTCGAATCCCTCCAACTCCACAACACATGAAATTAAGGTACTCACTAGAGTGCCTTTTTTTATGCGTAAACACCGATAAACACTATCAAAATACCCAACACAAGCCTTACATTAACGATTCTATCAAATTGCAATTAATTGCATTAACTTGAAAAATTGTCGGTACAAATGTCGGTACAAATTTAATTTTGCTATTTTTGTAACGACAAATCACTAGTATGGCAACCACTAAATTGTTTCTGAGAGTTAAAAACTCTCCTACCCCTACGACTATTAATCTAAGAATTAACAACGGTAGAAGCTTCGATCTAACTGTAAGAACACCTTACAAAGTAATTTCCAACGAATGGGACGAACAAACCCAAAGACGGAGAAATCCATTTGAGAAAACAACACCGAGAAACCCAGAGGGCAAGCAACTTAAAAAAGAAATTGAAACGCTTAATAATAATCTGACTTTATTAGAAGTAGATTTTCAAAACTTTATAACCATTAACCCAAACGCTAGTAAAGATGAGGTTAAGAAGTACATAGAAGATAAATACTTTCCTACAAAATCAGCAAATAAAAAAGTAGCTACTCCAAAAAAGAATGAGATCCCCGAACTATTTAGCGAGTGTATAGAATTCTATATTCGAGAAAAGAGCAAACGCATTACAGGGAAACAAATCCCTATTTCTGTTGCTACCCATAAGAAGCTAACTACGATAAAGAATAATATCATTAAGTATAAGAAGTCTTTAAAACTAAATCAGGTTGATGATAATTTTAGAGACAACTTTACACAATGGATGCAAGACTTACAATATAGTAGTAGCACTATTATTAAAGACTTAAAATATATAAAGTCTATAATTAAGCACTTTTCCAAAAAAGCGAAAATAAGTATTGATCCTTTAAATTGGGAATTTATTACCGAGAAGCAAGATTTTACATTTCCTATTTTATCCTTTAAAGAACTTGAACAAATAGAAAACACAATCTACCCACACGAATATTTGGAAAATGCTAAGGATTGGTTAATTATTGGATGTTACACAGGTGCAAGGGTATCGGACTTGCTAAATTTTAATCACAAAAATATAATTGAAGATAATTTACTACAATTCTCACAAAAGAAAATCCAGAACCAAACCAACGATGCAGAAGAAATTATCTTTTTACACCCTAAAATAATTAAGATACTTAACAAAAGAGAGGGGCAATTCCCAAGAAAAATATCAGACCAACGCTTTAACGAATATATTAAGATAGTAGCTAAAACCGCAGGATTAACCAATATCATGTTAGGCGGAAAGATCGACAAAAAGACTAAGAAAAAGAAAGTTGAAGAATACGAGAAATGGGAATTAGTTACCTCCCATATTATGCGAAGAACATTCGTCACCTTATTTGTTGGCATACTAGACAAAGACCTCATCAAAACACAAACAGGGCATAAAACAGATGAAATGGTTAACCACTATGACAAGACCGCAAAAATTGATAAGGCTAAGCAAGTGAGAGAAAAATTTGAAACCATACTAAAAATATCATAACCAATGGAAAATTTTAATTTACCCTATCTGCCTCCAAAAAGAGAAATAGAAACTTCTGCTATTTTAAAACAGTTATCCAAATCACATCGCTTTTTGGCAGAGTTAAAAGGAACGGTTAAAACTATTCCAAATGAAAACATTTTAATAAACACACTTACATTACAAGAAGCAAAAGACAGTAGTGAAATAGAAAACATTGTGACAACTCACGATGAGTTATATAAAGAAAATATTTTAATAGAAAGTAAAAACCCTGCAACAAAGGAAGTTTACAGCTATGCACAAAGTTTAAGACTAGGTTTTGAAATTGTACGAAAAGAAAAACTCTTACTCAACAAACATATTGTTGAGATACAAACTACTTTAGAACACAATAACGCTGGATTCCGTACACAAGCTGGAACAAAATTAGTCAACAATCTAGGACAAACCGTCTACACGCCACCGCAAGACAGTAGCGAAGTTTTAAACCTCATGGCAAACCTAGAAAAATTTATCAATGATAATGAATTTTCTGATTTAGATCCGTTAGTAAAAATGGCAATAATACATTATCAATTTGAAAGTATACATCCATTTTATGATGGCAACGGTAGAACGGGCAGGATAATTAATATCTTATATTTGGTATTACAAGGACTTTTAGACTTACCGATTCTATATTTGAGCCGATACATTATCCGTAATAAAATGGATTATTATACAATTCTACAAGGTGTAAGAACACATGAGGATTGGGAAAGTATGATTTTATATTTACTAAAAGGGGTTGAGGTTACCGCACAACAGACAATTGAATTGGTAGAAAATATCAAAACATTAATGCAGAACACTAAGCAAAAGTTAAGATCAGAATTACCAAAAATATACAGTCAAGACCTCATTAACAATCTATTTAAAAATCCTTATACCAAGATTGATTTATTACAAAAAGATCTACAAGTATCTTATTTGACTGCAAGGAAGTACTTAGAAATACTTACAGAAAAGGGATATTTACATAAAGTTCAGATAGGAAAATCAAGCTATTATATTAATGAACCATTATTGCAACTTTTTATAAACTAAATAAAAACGTTTATACAAAAACAGCATTTTGTATAAATGACAATCCTAACGTTTATAAGAAAACAAATATTTTATAAGTGAAATTAATAACGATTATAAAATAATCAACAATTTGAAAATAACAAAAACATCAAATCATTAACCCTTAAATTTTATTATTATGGAATTCTTAAACAAAGTAAAATCATTAAATGGCTACGCATTTATCGTAGACTTTAGGCTTGAAAGTAAAAATATCGCTATTGGATATTTCAAAATTTATAGCGAGGATATTATGCTTAAAGCGATTGTTAAGGCTGATATTAAGTGGTATGGCGAAGAGCCTTCTATTATGAAAAAGGAAGTTGAACTTATCAGAACTTGGAAGAATATGCTTAAAGTTAAAATTAGTACAGAAGAAAAATTAGCTATTGAAAAAATAATCGCTGAAAAAGTATATGCAGACGACATTTTCCCAATGCGAGAAGCTGCGACAACTTTATAATTTAAAACATGGCAACCGTTACAAATAAATAAAAGTTATGGACTTTATTGATGATGACCATATTGGCGATTATCTACAAGATGATTATATCGAAAATCTAATATATGATAGATTTGCTTACACAGAAGAAGAATTGCATAAAATAATTGCTGACTACGAAAGCAAGATCCCATACAAAAATGAAATTGACAGAATAGCATTTACATTATTTAGTGGAGAAATGACAAGATTAAAATTATTAGATTACTTTATTGATAATTTTAATCAAACTAATAAATCATTTACAGATTTAACAAAGTTCAATCAAATATTTTATTTCTTAAATAAGTATCAAAAAATAAGTAAAGAACGTTATAAGCAATTAGTTTCAAAAAAATATAATTTCGATTATGGTAGAAGAGATATTAAAGGAGAGACTTTAACACATCAAACAACACTAAAAAATTTAGAAATTCTTTTTAATAGTAATGAATCTCAACAGGAATAAAATAAGAATGAAACAGGAATAAAACAGGAATAAAACTATATTTCCTTTGCGCTAATAATATTTCATTAGCTATGAGCGCAATACAATTTCTCGGGATTTCCCTGAATGACCTTATCACAGAGTTAAAAAACTCTTTAATTCCCGAACTAAAGGCACAACTATCTGCCGAGTTCCAACCAAAACAACCAAGCGAATACCTTACACGTTTGGAAGTATGCAAACTCTTAAAAATAGATCTTAGCACATTACACAGATGGCGCAAAGATGGAATAATTTCTAGCTTCGGGGTTGGCAATAGAATCTACTTTTTACGATCTGACATTGACGAATTAATCTTAAAAAACAAATTGAGTTAATGAATACGTCTTTATCATTACTCGATGAGGTATCGAGATTCTTTAACGCTGATACTTTAGAAGTAGATCCACGCAAACCAATTACACTTGAAAAACTTACCAATTATGAGTTTCAACTTTTAGAGGTTGAAGTGCAAGAGGGCGTTAACAACACCACCGAAGCCATTGGAAGTATGCTAGAGGAACTAAAAAAAGGAAGTCTTTACTAGGCTTCCTTTAGTTCAAATCGCTGTAAAAGTGGCAACCATTACAACACAACAAAGATAAAAAAAATAAATGGATTTTATCAATTCAACATCAACTAACCTAGATTTAATTGATGCTATAAGCAATTCTAAATTTCTAAACCTATCCAGCCAATCACTAAACAAAGACATCTTTAGAATAGGTAAAAAAGGTGTAAAAGTGGTTTTAAAAAAGATTAATGGCAGTAGTAATTACAACAAGGTAGACATCGCAATAAAACCGCATTACTACATTAATAACGACATACACAATGGCGACCAATTAAATATCGTCAACCTAGAAAGTGCATTAAGAGAAATTGCTTACAAACTAAATATTGAACAATATACCAAAATATTAAAACCTACTTCGGCAGATGCTGGCGTTAATATAATTCCCGATCAATTTGACAGCAAGGATATTGTTAACCAAGCTTTGTACTTTAATAAGAAACCTTTGTTACAAGTGCATTCTCATCTTCCCTATTTTAAGTCAACAAAGAAAAAAGAAACTTATCCAACGATAAGCGCAAAAATATATCATAAAGGCTTACAATATCCCAACATCATACATCCAAATACGTTGAGGTTTGAGAATATGTTTTGCACCGCTGAAAAGTTACAACGAGATTTTAGAATACATTCTTACAATGATTTATTAAATCCCGATATAATTAGAAGCCTTTATAATAGATTGCTGAAATCGTGGGAACATATTTTAATATTAGACCAATTACAGAACGATTCGGGCATACATGATATTCGGTATTATGAAAATGAGTTTCATTATCGCAATGGTCTTAGAAATGCACGAATAAACTATTATCAGCAGTTCGGATATTGGCACACCGAGTTAAAGAAACAACTCACTTATGAAATCGAGCAATGTTTTTTAAAAATGCAAATTCCAGCTTTAATAGATAGTTGGAATATGCACAAATCAGAAGAAAAAGACATAGTTAGAATTTGCACAAAAAGGAATTGTAATGTAACAGGATTGGATATTAGTATGCAGAAAATCCAAAGTAACTACATTAACATTTTAGCATTACGATATTACTACGATCATTATCCCAAAATCTATAAGCAAATCGAAAACAAATATCTGAAAAGTAAGAAACGGAATTTAGATTTAGAAGCACAATTTTATTACATCGCTCACAATATTCGGAACAAACATTTTAACACCATACACAACCGAATTAAGTTCGAGCAACGCAACTACCCACCAAATCAATTACAATTTAATTTTTAGAATATGACAATACAAGAACTAGCCAAGCAACTAGGCACAACAGAACAAGAAATAATTAATATCGGACTATCGGAAGGAATCCTTAACCAAGACGGAACACCAACAGAGAAAGGTTATAATCTGGGTTATTTTGAGGAAGTTCCCGAAATGAGTTATCATAAACTTATAGAAATACTTTCACAGCTAGAACCAGCAGATTTACAGAAATTAAAAAATGAGTTTATAAATCCATTATCTGAATTAAACTAAAATACAATCCTAAGTAATAAAATGAAAACAATACTATTAAACCTAGCCGAACAAAGTAACTTTACAATAATGCAAGTTGTAACAATCCTCAGAATATCTTTAGTATTCGATAAACACGACAATATTAGACAGAAATACAAAGATGCAGACCTAACCGCCATTTGGGAGAAAATCCCTAACAAGGAACTATTATTGGAAGTCTATAACAATCGTAATAAAAAACGCCCGAAGTATTGATATTTTAAATATCTTAGGAAAAATTATTACTATGAAGAAATTCTTAATTGCAACAATAATTCTATGCGTAGGATGTTCAGAAAAACCAGCAGTACAAAAAAAATTAACTACAAAAGAATTAGAGGATCAAAAAATACAATCTGATTCGATGGTAGTTTTTACTGAAGCATTTCTAAAAAGGGAAAAAATTAGAACTGAACTAATATTATTAACAGCTGACTCCATATCAATTCCGAAAAAAGACCAATACAACTTAGTATATGATGTTTTAAAAGAAAGTAAAAATATTAATAACAATGATCCAATCTTAAAAAATGATTTGATAAAAAAATTATCTACTAAATATCAGTTATCTGAAAAACAAATTATAAAAATCTTGTTTGATAATTTTATAACAAATGACTTAGAAATAATAAATGGAGGAACAACACAAGCTCTAGAATAAATATAATAGATTAAACCTTTAATGATAATAAATCCCCCCTTTCAACACAAATCAAAATCAAACACCCTTTAATCATCATAATTAAAAGACTTTAAAAATAATCTTAGATAATAACAGAAGCAAAAGAAACTAGGGACGATAAGAAATCGACTTTCAAATTCTGAAACAATTCAACGAAAACAATAAGGGCGGGGTAATTTATTCAAAATAAATATCCCGTTTTTTTTGTGCCCTATCTGTATATATCTAACCTAACAGTCTTTCACTCGCTATTAATATAAATCGACATTTTAAAACTGAAAATCACATAAAGACTTGAAGCATAAATAATATTTGACAATTTTGTCAAAATATAAAATTATCCCTAAAATGTATAATTAGAATTGATTATCGGTAATTGAACTCATGCTAATCTACTGACAAGCTTCAGAAAAAAATACAAAAGGTCATTAGAGCAAAAATCTAGAATATTATAAAACATAGAAATCAACTTAACTCAAACAATTGTCGGTACAAATGTCGGTACAATTAATTAAAAACAATTATAACTAATTGATAATCAATTTATATTGGTAGTCCCTCCAACTCCACAAAAAAACCTCTGAAGAATCAGAGGTTTTTTTATTTCTAATATCTAATAAATTATCTATTTAAAAGTGAGACAATTAGCTTTTTAGTATTAAAATCAAAGTCATTAGAAATTACATTATCATTAATTGACTTTTTCTTATCCGGAAATAATTCAATAAGTTTTTTCTTATTCTTAGGAAATTCCACAAATTTTCCGTCCTCCAATTTCAAATAATATTGATCTGGCTCTTCTCTAAATCGATTCGGTTGATCTTTATCAAAAGAAGATGCCGCATATTCACCTTTCTTAAATGTCTTGGAAATTTTACGATATGCACTTACCTTATCACCTTTAATATATTCAAACAAATAAGATTTCGTCGATTTATTCTTATATATAATATCTCCCAATACAACAAATTCATTTGTTGACGGAAAATAAACAGGGCTGTACCAATCTTCTTTGCCCATCAATAGCATTTGTCCATTCTGAAGAAACTCAAACTGATCTAGGCTAGCATTATATCTAACACTAGTCAACTTTTCAGAAGTTCCAACTTTAGCTTCCGAAAAAAGATCATTGTTTATGTAAGGAATACCTTCTGTTCCTAAATCAGTTTTAAATCCATCTTTCAAAAAAATACTTTGAGCATTCAAACTCATATTTTGGATGTGCAACGGCGCGGCTTCCTGAGCAAATATTAAAACTCCCGAAAGAGATAAAAATGAAATAAAAATATTCTTCATGATTTTTTTCTTTTAAATATACTAAAAATTCAGTCCCGAAATTAATAATTGTAACTTTGCTTTAGTATCTATGACCACAGTAATATAAGTCGGTGTTAAAATAAATTTACTTGGTTTAAAATCGACAACTTGACCTGATAATTTTAATCCTGGAAAATACTCTTTATTAAAATTCTCTGTCAAGCTTTGTTTAGACGACGTTACTATATCTTTCATAGGGATGCCATATTCTTGCTCCACCATTTTTCTAATCTTACCTTCGAACAAAACTGTCACAGCTTTTTGAAAATTGTTTTTCGTTTTTAAATTAAAATCTGTATTTGTTAAAACAATCTTTTGTCCGACTTCATCATAAGCAGCTTGTCCTTTAATAAAAGACGTTCCATTAACATAGCCCGAAGTCGTAATTTTTAAAACAATATTATCTTTTTCTGGATATACAGAAATGGCTTCTACTTTAACTTTTCGAGAAGAACTGCCAAGTTCGATTTCCTTATGTGAAAACTGTTTCTCTGCTAAAATACTTGCTTCATTAAAACTAATATTAGTTGTTGTCTGTAGCACAAAATCATCAGAAATATCAGGTTTAGAAATGTAATTAGGAACTTGTTTAACCAAAGCTGACGCAGACGGCACTTCGCCTACGAAAGTCTCAGAAAGAAGGCTAAGACCAACATTTGCCTTAATCTTATCTGCATAGACTTCAATGGGTTTTAAATATGTTCTTTGAGGCGTAATTTTTAACCAAGTATTATATTCTTGAGAAATATTAATTGGCTTTGCAAACTGATTCCAAGCAAGGACTAAGTAAGGTTGTAACTTAAAAGAATTTTTAATCTGTGCATCTATTAAAGAAGTGAATTTTGATTGTTGTTCTTTAAGTGTTGATTCAATAAAGCTAGCAACGGGGATTTTGACTTTACCGTAATCGAGAACTGGTTTTTCTTTCCAAACAAAACCTGCGCTTTGTGTAGATGTTGTCAAACTCCAATCTGGATTAGTAGAAATTGAAGAAACAAAATTCATCACTAAGTTAAAACTTGTGTCTTTATATAAGTAAACGCCCATCGTCCCATAACCTTTTTCGGTCCAAATCTGAAGTGGAACAGAAAACATCAATCGGTTATTGGTTAAGGCTTTCAGCTTAATATCGGATAACTTGTTGACTTTAACTTTGAATTGGTCATTATTGTTATCCGTAAAAGATTTGTCTTCGTAGATGGTTCCTGTAACAGATTTATTAACCAGATTTTCAATTTCGGAGATTGGAAGTTGTATCGGAATACTAATATTGGAAGGGATCTGTGGTAGATCGAGTTTGGGATTAGTTGTCGTTTGGCTCCATCCCAAAACAAAATATAAACTACATAACCAGCTAAGGAAAATTTTCATTCAACTATTTTAAACAAAAATAATAGAATTCTAGTTACTATAAAAATAAAAAACGCCTTACAAAAGCGAGGCGTTTTATTATGATCAAACGAAGATTATTCTTCGGTCTTTTCTTCTTTAGAATCAGCAGCAGGAGTTTCTTCAACTTTCGCTTCAGCAACAGGAGCTGTTTCTTCTTTTTTAGTAGCAGGTTTTCTACTTCTTCTAGTTGTTTTCTTCTCTTCAGCTTTAGGGTTGTAAAGCTCGTTGAAGTCAACAAGTTCAATCATAGCAGTATCTGCACTATCACCAAGTCTGAAACCAGTTTTGATGATTCTTGTATAACCGCCATTTCTTTCAGCGATTTTTGGTGCTACAGTTCTGAAAAGCTCTGTAACAGCTTCTTTACTTTTAAGGTAAGAGAATACAGTTCTTCTATTGTGAGTTGTATCTTCTTTTGCTTTAGTAAGAAGAGGTTCAACGTAAGTTCTTAAAGCTTTAGCTTTAGCAACTGTAGTGTTGATTCTTTTATGTTCAATTAGGGAACAAGCCATGTTAGACAGCATTGCTTTTCTGTGCGGCGCCGTTCTACCTAAGTGATTGATTTTCTTTCCGTGTCTCATTGTAAGGATTATTTATCAGCGTCTAACTTATATTTTGCAACATCAAACCCGAAATTTAGTCCTTTTGCGTGAACCAATTCTTCAAGTTCTGTTAAAGATTTTTTACCAAAATTTCTGAATTTCATCAAATCAGACTTACTGAAGGCAACAAGTTCTCCAAGAGTTTCTACTTCTGCCGCTTTCAGACAGTTAAGGGCTCTTACAGAAAGATCCATATCTGCTAATTTTGACTTAAGAAGTTGTCTTGTGTGAAGTGTTTCTTCGTCATATTGGATAGATGCTTTAACAGCTTCAGTCTCTAGAGTAATTCTTTCATCTGAGAATAACATAAAGTGATAAATTAATATCTTAGAAGCTTCTGTTAAGGCATTTTGAGGTGTGATAGAACCATCAGTCTCAATATCCAAGATTAGTTTTTCGTAGTCTGTTTTTTGCTCTACACGATAATTTTCGATGCTATACTGTACTTTTTTAATTGGTGTAAAGATAGAATCTATTGCAATAGTACCAATTGGTGCATTGTTAGACTTGTTTTGTTCTGAAGGAACGTAACCTCTACCTTTTTCAATATTGAAAGTAATCTCAAAGTTAACGTCTTTAGTAAGGTTACAGATAACAAGATCTTGGTTAAGAACCTCGAAATTATTGATCCCTTTACCTAAGTCACCAGCCGTAATAACTTCTTGACCAGAAATTTTTACATTAACTTGCTCACTAGATGGGTTTTCTGTTGTAGCCTTAAGACGAAGTTGCTTAAGATTAAGTATGATTTCAGTAACATCTTCGATCACACCTGGTATAGTCGAAAATTCGTGCTCTACGCCCTCTATTTTGATAGATGAAATAGCATATCCTTCCAGAGAAGAAAGCAAAACTCTTCTCAATGCATTACCGATTGTTAATCCAAATCCTGGTTCAAGAGGTCTAAATTCGAATTGACCTTTGAAATCTGTAGAATTAAGTAGGATTACTTTATCTGGTTTTATAAATGTTAAAATTGCCATAGTATGGTTGAGCAAAAATTTGAAAAAATTATTATTTAGAGTATAATTCGACGATTAACTGTTCCTTGATGTCTTCCGGAATTTGGATTCTTTCAGGAGCAGAAACGAAAGTACCTTCTTTCTTCTCGTCATTGAATTGTAACCACTCGTAGTTAACTTTAGATGCTAAAGAGTTAGCGATAACTTCTAGTGATTTTGATTTTTCTCTTACTGCAACTACATCACCAGCTTTTAATAAATAAGAAGGTATGTTAACCAACTCACCATTAACAGTGATGTGTCTGTGAGAAACTAATTGTCTTGCAGCAGATCTAGTTTTTGCATAACCTAGTCTGTATACAACGTTGTCTAGTCTAGACTCACATAATTGTAAAAGAACTTCACCAGTTACTCCTTTGCTTCTATCAGCCTTTTCGAAAAGGTTAGCAAATTGTCTTTCTAAAATACCGTAAGTATATTTAGCTTTTTGCTTTTCAGCTAACTGAATAGCGTATTCAGACTTCTTAGCACCTCTTCTTTTGTTAGGTCCATGTTGTCCAGGCGGTTGGTTTTTTCTTTTTTCAAAGTTTTTATCATCTCCGTAAATTGCTTGACCAAATTTTCTAGCAATTTTAGTTTTAGGTCCAATATATCTTGCCATTAGGGATAAATTCTAAAAATTAAACTCTTCTTCTTTTAGGTGGTCTACATCCGTTATGCGGCATCGGTGTAATATCAACGATTTCGCTAACTTCGATTCCTGAGTTGTGGATAGTTCTGATAGCAGACTCTCTACCCGCACCTGGACCTTTTACAAACACCTTAACTCTTCTAAGACCAGCTTCGTAAGCTACTTGAGAACAATTTTCTGCTGCCATTTGCGCAGCAAAAGGAGTATTCTTTTTAGAACCTCTGAATCCCATTTTACCGGCAGATGCCCAAGAGATTACTTCTCCGTTTTTATTTGTTAAAGAAATGATGATGTTATTGAAAGAAGCTTGAATATGCGCTTCACCAATAGCCTCAACTTTTACTTTTCTTTTCTTAACAACTTTAGTTTGTTTTGCCATAATAAATTCTACAGATTATTTACTTGCTTTCTTTTTGTTAGCAACAGTTTTTCTCTTTCCTTTACGGGTTCTAGAATTATTTTTAGTTCTTTGGCCTCTTAAAGGTAATCCCAGTCTGTGACGTATTCCTCGTTGGCAACCAATGTCCATCAATCGCTTGATGTTCAATTGCGTTTCAGATCTTAATTCTCCTTCAACTTTGATGTTGTCTGAGATATAACCTCTGATTAATGCCAATTCATCGTCATTCCATTCGTTGACTTTCTTGTCTTCACTGATACCAGCGCTCTTCAAAATTTCTGAAGCAGTGCTTCTTCCTACACCGTAGATGTAAGTAAGACCGATAACGCCTCTTTTGTTCTTTGGTAAATCAATACCTGCAATTCTCGCCATAATTTAATAGTGGTTGTTAACCTTGTCTTTGTTTAAATTTAGGGTTCTTCTTGTTGATTACGAACAGTACACCTTTTCTGCGTACAATCTTGCAATCAGCACTTCTTTTTTTAATAGATGCTCTAACTTTCATTTGAGAGATTTTTCTTTTATATTTCTATTATTACATTTAGATAATTAGTATCTAAAAGTGATCCTTCCTTTAGTAAGGTCATACGGAGACATCTCCAATCTTACCTTATCACCAGGAAGCAGTTTGATGTAATGCATTCTCATCTTACCAGAAATATGGGCAATAAGGATATGCCCATTTTCTAGTTCTACTCGGAACTGCGCATTCGAAAGTGCTTCCGTAATAACGCCGTCTTGTTCTATATGCTTTTGTTTTGCCATTTACAATTATTCTACGTTTGTTGTTCTAGACAATTTTGACTGCATTAGACCATCATAATGATGATTTAACAAATACGTATTGATCTGCTGAACTGTATCTAAGATAACACCAACCATAATCAATAGTGATGTACCACCGAAGAACAGGGCAAATCTATCTGTCTGAACAAACGCTCCGTGCACTATAGCCGGAAGGACTGCAAAGATAGATAAAAAAATCGCACCTGGCAAGGTAATTTTTGACAAAATGTCATCTAGGTAATCTGCAGTCTCTTTTCCAGGTCTTACTTTTGGTATCAAACCGCCATTACGTTTAAGGTCATCCGCCATTTGATTAACTGGAATTGTGATTGCAGTATAGAAAAATGAGAAAATAATAATTAATAATGCAAACAATACATTGTATTGCCAACTAAAAACATTTTTGAATCCTGCCAAAAATGTATTAGACTCATCCACTTTTGTTAATAATCCTGGTACGAACATCAAAGCTTGTGCAAAGATGATGGGCATAACACCCGCTGCATTTACCTTCAATGGGATCCATTGTCTAGCACCTTGCATAAGATTTCTGTTAACATCTCCTCTTGCCTGAGCACGACTTACATACTGAATAGGAATTTTTCTAACAGCTACTGATAAAATAATAGCTAAAAGAACTACTAACAACCAGAACAATACTTCTACTAAAATCATGATTGTGCCAAATCCACCTTTACCTGTCTGAGTTGAAAACTCTTGGATAAATGCAGTTGGAAGATCCGCAAGGATACCAACCATAATAAGGATAGAAATACCGTTTCCAATACCTTTGTCTGTAATCTTCTCACCTAACCACATTGCAAAAACTGATCCTGCAACTAGGATAACAATACTTGGTAACCAGAACATAATAGAGTTAGGATCTATATAATAAGCTGATTGGAATTGTCCGTAAGGTAAAAAGAATTGTGTTACCGATGTTAAGTATGAAGGTGCTTGTACCAAACATACTGCAATCGTTAACCATCTTGTGATTTGGTTTAGTGTATTTCTACCACTCTCACCATCTTTCTGTAATTTTTGTAAATAAGGAATCGCCATACCCATCAACTGTACGATAATCGAGGCAGAGATGTAAGGCATAATTCCTAATGCCATAATTGATGCTCTCGAGAAAGCACCACCAGTAAATGATGAAAGTAAACCCAAAAGGCCGGCCCCTTGTTGGTTCCCGCCTTGATTTTGGTAATGTTGTAGAAGGTTGCCCACCTCTGCCATGTTAATAGCAGGAAGTGAAATATAAGAAGCGAATCTATACACAAGGACTAAAGATAGAGTTAAAATAATTTTATCTCTAAGCTCCTTTAGGCTCCAAATGTTTTTTAGTGTTTGTATAAATTCTTTCATTTGATCTTTTATTAAAGAGTGATTGCTTTACCTCCAGCTTTAGTAATAGCTTCTTCTGCAGACTTAGTAAACTTGTTAGCAGAGATAGAAACATTAGCTTTAAGGTCTCCTCTACCTAAAATTTTGATTAAGTCATTTTTAGAAGCTAAACCGTTAGCAACCAATACATCTTTAGTGATCTCTCCAGAGATACCTTTTGTATCGACAAGATTTTGGATACTATCTAGGTTGATAGCTCTGTATTCTTTTCTGTTAACGTTTTTAAAACCAAATTTTGGCAATCTTCTTTGAAGTGGCATCTGTCCACCTTCGAATCCGATCTTCTCAGAATAACCAGCTCTTGCTTTTTGACCTTTGTGACCTTTGGTAGATGTACCACCTTTACCACTTCCTTGTCCTCTACCAATTCTCTTAGAGTTATGCGTAGATCCTGATGCTGGTTGTATGTTATTTAAATTCATTACGATTATGATTTTTAAAATTATAATGTAATGGCCTAGATAAAGACCATTACACTACGTATACATTGTATTATTTCTCTTCTTGAACTTCTAGTAAGTGACCTACTGCAGCAACCATACCTAAAATAGCAGGTGTTGCTTCGTGCTCAACTACTTGGTGAAGTTTTTTCAAACCTAATGCTTCAAGCGTTCTTTTTTGGGTTTTTGTTCTACCAATAGCGCTTCTTACTTGTTTTACTTTAATCTTTGCCATTGCTTATATATTAACCGTTAAACACTTTACTTAGGGAAACACCACGCATTCTAGCGATTTCTTCAGGTCTTCTGATGTCTAATAAAGCTTTGAAAGTTGCTTTAACCACGTTGTGTGGGTTAGAAGATCCTTTAGACTTAGATAATACGTCTTGTACACCAGCAGATTCTAGTACTGCACGTACTGCACCACCAGCGATAAGTCCTGTACCGTGAGATGCAGGTCTCAAGAAGATATCAGCACCACCATATCTAGCTGTAGTCTGGTGAGGGATAGTTTTGTTCATTACAGGTACTTTTACTAAGTTTTTCTTAGCATCTTCTACAGCTTTAGAGATTGCAGAAGCTACTTCCTTAGATTTACCTAATCCGTAACCAATAACACCATCTTCATTACCAACAACTACGATAGCAGAAAATCCGAATGCTCTACCACCTTTAGTTACTTTAGTTACTCTATTAACAGCAACCAGACGATCTTTTAGTTCTAATCCTCCAGGTTTAACTCTTTCTATATTGTCTAACATATTTTTCTGAATTTAAAAGATTAGAATTTAAGACCAGCTTCTCTAGCACCATCAGCCAAAGCTTTAACTCTACCATGAAATACGAAACCGTTTCTGTCGAATACGATGTTCTCGATACCAGCAGCGATAGCTTTCTCAGCGATTTTTTTACCAACTGCAACAGCAGCTTCAGTCTTAGTACCTTTAGCGTCAACACCTTTCTCACGAGAAGAAGCGAATACTAAAGTTTTACCCTCTTTATCATCTACGATTTGAGCGTAGATTTCTTTATTACTTTTGTAAACAGACAATCTTGGTTTTTCAGCAGATCCTGAAATCTTACCTCTAACTCTTCTTTTGATTCTGTTTCTCTTTTCAACTTTTGTTAATGCCATTTTCTTAAATTTTATGCAGATTTACCGGCTTTTCTTCTGATGATTTCACCTACGAATTTCACACCTTTTCCTTTGTAAGGCTCAGGTTTTCTGAAAGATCTGATCTTTGCAGCCACCATCCCAAGAAGTTGTTTATCGTGAGAAGATAGAGTAATAATAGGGTTTTTACCTTTTTCAGTCAAAGTTTCTACAGCAACTTCTTTTGGAAGTTCTACCACGATACCGTGTGAGAAACCTAGAGCTAATTCTAGTTTTTGACCAGAGTGAGAAGCTCTATAACCAACACCCACAAGCTCTAATTGCTTTGTAAAACCTGTACCAGCACCAACAACCATGTTATTGATAAGTGCTCTGTATAGACCGTGAAGTGCTTTATGTTGTTTAGAATCTGATGGGCGAGTTACTGTGATTACGCCATCTTTTTCTTCAATTGAAATTCCATCGGTTAACTCTTGAGTAAGTTCTCCTTTTGGACCTTTAACTGTTACAATACCATTGTTGTTAGTAACTGTAACACCAGCAGGAATTTCTATAATTGCTTTACCAATTCTTGACATTATTTCCTATATTAAAAATTAATAAACGTAGCAAATTACTTCGCCTCCTACTTTTTCTTCTCTTGCTTTTTTATCAGTCATCAACCCTTTAGAAGTTGAGATGATTGCAATACCTAGTCCGTTAAGAACTCTTGGAAGTTCTGCAGTACCTTTGTACTGACGTAGACCTGGTCTAGAAGCTCTTTGGATAGACTTGATAGCTGGTTTGCTAGTTTGTTTGTCATACTTTAAAGCGATTTTGATAGCTCCTTGAACTGAGTTATCCTCGAACTTGTAGTTAAGGATATAACCTTGGTCAAAAAGAATTTTCGTAATCTCTTTTTTGATTTTCGATGCAGGAATTTCCACCACTTTGTGGCCTGCGCTTTGTGCGTTCCTTACTCTAGTTAGGAAATCTGAAATTGGATCTGTTACCATTTCTTTTTTTAATTTATTGATTGGTTAATAACAGCTAGTTTTGAGTTTGGATTTCAGATTTCGGATATCAGATTCCAGACTATAGAAGTCTGTCATCTGACATCTTCTATCTTATATCTCGAAAAACCAACTTGGCTGTCTAGATTAATTTTTAGTTGATTACCAACTTGCTTTCTTAACTCCAGGGATAAGGCCATTGTTAGCCATTTCTCTGAAAGTTACTCTAGAAATCCCGAAAGTTCTCATGTAACCTCTTGGACGTCCAGTTAACTTGCAACGGTTGTGAAGTCTAACTGGAGAAGCATTTTTTGGTAACTTCTGTAGTGCTTCGTAATCTCCAGCTTCTTTAAGAGCTTTTCTTTTCTCAGCATATTTAGCTACAGTAGCTTCTCTTTTGCGCTCACGCGCTTTCATTGATTCTTTAGCCATGTCTTAGTTCTTTTTGAACGGTAAACCGAAGTGAGTTAATAATGCTTTAGCTTCTTTATCTGTCTTAGCAGAAGTAACGAAAGTAATGTCCATCCCTTGGATTTTCTTTACTTTGTCGATAACGATCTCTGGGAAGATAATTTGCTCAGTAATACCTAAGTTATAGTTACCTCTACCATCGAATCCGTCAGCTTTGATACCAGAGAAATCTCTGATACGTGGAAGCGCTGAAGATGTTAATCTGTCTAAGAACTCATACATTTTGTTAGCTCTAAGAGTTACCATTGCACCAACTGGCATACCTTTTCTAAGTTTGAAAGCAGCTTCATCTTTTTTAGATAAAGTACCAACAGCTTTTTGTCCAGTGATATTTGTTAATTCTTCTACAGCATAGTCAACAATTTTCTTGTCTTGCGTCGCTGCACCCAAACCTTGGCTAACAACGATTTTAAGTAACTTAGGTACTTGCATTACTGACTTGTACCCGAATTCTTCCATCATTGCAGGAACAATTTTGTCTTTATATGCTTGTTTTGGTCTTACGATATATTCCATTGTAATCTAATTATAAAGTTTCACCAGATTGTTTTGCAAATCTTACTTTCTTATCACCATCTACTTTATAACCAACTTTAGTAGCTTTTCCTGTTTTAGGATCAACTAACATAACGTTAGAAATGTGGATAGATGCTTCTTTCTCTACAATCCCACCTTGAGGATTTTGTGCAGATGGCTTAACGTGTTTTTTCACGATGTTAAGACCTGCTACAATAACTCTAGCGTCTTTACCTTCTTTTTTGATCACTTCAATAACCTCACCAGTTTTACCTTTGATTTCTTTTCTTCCGGTAGTGATGATTACGTTATCTCCTCTTTTGATTTTTAACTTTGTCATTTTTTTGTAAATTTTAAAAATTAAAGTACTTCAGGAGCTAATGAAATGACTTTCATATATTCTTTATCTCTCAACTCACGAGCAACTGGTCCGAAAACACGCGTTCCTCTCATCTCTCCAGCTGCGTTAAGTAATACACAAGCATTGTCGTCGAATTTGATGTAAGATCCATCTTTTCTACGTACTGCTTTTTTAGTTCTCACTACTACAGCTTTAGAAACTTGTCCTTTTTTTGCATTTCCTGATGGCGTAGAATCTTTGATAGTCACTACGATTTTATCACCAACTGAAGCATATCTTCTTCTGGTACCACCCAGAACTCTGATAACCAATACTTCTTTAGCACCAGTATTATCAGCTACTTTTAATCTTGATTCTGTTTGTAACATTACTTAGCTCTTTCTATGATTCTTACTAATCTCCATCTTTTGCTCTTACTCAAAGGTCTTGTTTCTGTAATTAGAACAGTGTCCCCTTCGTTGCACTCGTTATTTTCGTCATGTGCAGTATATTTTTTCGTTTTCAAAACGAATTTACCGTACATCGGGTGCTTCATTCTCATAGTTTCACTAACAACAATGGTTTTTTCCATTTTATTGCTGGAAACTACTCCGATTCTTTCTTTTCTTAAATTTCTTTCCATTGTAAAAAGGAATTATGATTGTTTGTTAGTTAACTCAGTGTTTAATCTAGCGATTGTCTTTCTTAAATCTCTAATCTGAATTGGATTTTCAATCGGGCTGATTTTGTGAGCCAAAGTTAATTTGTTAAGGTTAGCTTTAGCTTCAGTCAGTTGATTTTTCAAATCCTCAACGCTTAAGTTTTTGATGTCAGCTTTATTCATTGTTATTCAGATATTAAAGAGGTTTAACAAAATCGTTAGCAACTACGAACTTAGTAACGATTGGTAACTTTTGAGCAGCAAGTCTCAAAGCTTCTTTTGCTACGTCGTAAGGTACTCCACCTACTTCGAACATAATTTTACCAGGTTTAACTACAGCTACCCAATATTCTACAGCACCTTTACCTTTACCCATACGAACCTCTGCAGGTTTTTTAGTAATAGGCTTGTCTGGGAATATTTTGATCCATAATTGACCTTCTCTTTTCATATATCTAGTTGCAGCGATACGGGCAGCTTCGATTTGTCTAGCTGTTACCCATGCTCCTTCTGTTGCCTTGATACCAAATGTTCCGTATGCAAGTTGATTACCTCTTTGAGCAATCCCCTTCATCTTCATTTTATGAATCTTACGGAATTTCATTCTTCTTGGTTGTAACATAATTTAAATTTTAGATTTTGGATTTTAGATGTTGGATTTTAAAAAAGTAACGGTAATTTAAAATTTAATAGCCTAAAATTTTTAATTATTTTTTATCTCTTGAAGGTCTTCTGTTGTTATCTCTGTCACCTCTAGATGGTCCACCTTTTTTAGGTTGTCCTACTAGTGGCGAAAGATCTCTTTTACCATAAACTTCACCTTTCATGATCCATACTTTCACACCAAGCTTACCGTATTGAGTAAGTGCTTCTCCGATGTGATAGTCGATATCTGCTCTGAAAGTTGACAAAGGGATTCTTCCTTCTTTGAAAGACTCTGATCTTGCCATTTCAGCACCGTTCAATCTACCAGAGATTTGAACTTTGATACCTTCTGCACCCATTCTCATTGTAGATGCCATTGCCATCTTAACTGCTCTTCTGTAAGAGATACGGTTTTCGATTTGTTTTGCAATGCTATCTGCTACTAGTACAGCGTCTAGTTCTGGTCTTTTAATTTCGAAGATGTTAATCTGGATATCTTTTCCAGTTAACTTTTTAAGTTCTTCTTTTAGTTTGTCAACTTCTTGACCACCTTTACCGATGATAAGACCTGGTCTAGCTGTTGTGATAGTTACAGTAACTAGCTTAAGTGTTCTTTCGATAAAAATTCTTGAAATTCCACCTTTAGATAATCTTGCTTCAAGGTATCTTCTGATTTTGTAGTCTTCAGCGATTCTATCACCGTAGTTTTTACCACCAAACCAGTTAGAATCCCATCCTCTGATGATACCTAATCTGTTACCAATTGGATTTGTCTTCTGTCCCATACCTTGAATTAGTTTTCTTTATTACCTAAGATTAACGTAACGTGGTTAGATCTTTTTCTGATTCTGTAACCTCTACCTTGTGGTGCAGGTCTTAGTCTCTTCAATTGTCTTGCACTATCCACAAAAATTTCTTTAACGATAAGGTTAGCTTCCTCGATGTCAGCACCTTCGTTTTTTGCTTGCCAGTTGGCCATAGCAGAAAGAAGCAATTTTTCTAACTTGTTAGAAGCATCTTTCTTAGAATATTTTAGGATATAAAGAGCTTTGTCTACTTGTTCTCCTCTGATGATATCAGCAACTAATCTCATTTTTCTTGGAGAAGAAGGACAGTCGTTAAGACGAGCTTTTACCACATCTAGGTTAGCTGCCTTTCTTGCTATTGCGCTATCTTGCTTTCTTTTTCCCATGATTATCTGCTACCTTTATTTTTGTTACCACCGTGACCTCTAAAAGATCTTGTCGGAGAAAATTCACCTAACTTGTGTCCAACCATGTTTTCAGTAACATAAACAGGAACAAAAGTTTTGCCGTTATGTACTGCGATAGTTTGACCTACCATGTCTGGAGAAATCATAGATGCTCTAGACCATGTTTTGATGACAGTCTTTTTGTTAGACTCGATATTTGCTTGTACTTTCTTCTCTAATGTATGATGAATGAAAGGTCCTTTCTTAAGTGATCTTGCCATAATTATTTTCTTTTAGATACGATGTAACGGTTAGACACTTTGTTTTTCTTTCTAGTCTTGTAACCTTTAGCTGGCTTACCGTTTCTAGATCTTGGGTGACCTCCTGAAGAACGTCCTTCACCACCACCCATTGGGTGATCAACTGGGTTCATTACAACCGCTCTTGTTCTAGGTCTTCTACCTAACCATCTGCTTCTACCTGCTTTACCAGATACGGTAAGCTGGTGGTCAGAGTTAGATACAGAGCCAATCATTGCCATACACTCGGTAAGGATCATTCTTGATTCTCCTGAAGGCAATTTGATGATTGCATATTTACCATCTCTAGAAGTTAACTGTGCTGATGAACCTGCAGATCTAGCAAGGATTGCTCCTTGACCAGGCTTAAGCTCGATACAAGAGATAACTGTACCTAGAGGGATATTCTTAAGTTTCATTGCGTTACCTACGTTAGGCTCAACGCTTTCTCCTGACACTACTTTTTGGTCTACTTTGATACCGTTAGGAGCGATGATATATCTCTTCTCTCCGTCTGCGTACTCTAATAGAGCGATGAAAGCAGTTCTGTTTGGATCGTACTCTACAGTCTTAACTGTTGCTTCAACGTTAGCTTTGTTACGTTTGAAGTCGATAATTCTGTATTTCTTTTTGTGTCCACCTCCGGTGTAACGCATGGTCATTTTACCAGTTTGGTTACGTCCACCTGACTTACTAATACCAACTGTTAGAGATTTCTCTGGTTTGTTGGTAGTAATTTCTTCAAAGTTATTAACAACTCTGAATCTCTGTCCCGGGGTGATAGGTTTTAATTTTCTAACAGACATTACTATTATTTATAATTATAATTAATTCGTTGCAAAAATGTCGATTACTTCTCCAGCAGCCAATCTAACAACTGCTTTCTTTAATTTGTTGGTTTTACCAACTTGTAATCCTTTTTTCGTGTATTTAGAAGAAACTTTAGGCGCATAAATCATGGTTCTAACGTCTGCTACTTTTACACCGTAAGCTGCTTCTACAGCCAATTTGATTTGGATTTTATTCGCTTTAGTATTTACTAAGAAAGAATAGTCACCTCTCAAATCTGTAAGATAGTTAGCTTTTTCTGAGATAATTGGTTTAATAATAACTGACATGATTTATTATTTCTTTAAGTTTTCTTGAAATTTTTCTACTGCACCTTCTAAGAATACAATCTCTCCTGCATTAACTAAGTCATAAGAACTGATCTCGTTATAAGTCATCACTTTAGTCTTAGGTAAGTTTCTTGAAGATAGATATACATTCTTGTTAGCTTCTGCTAAAATGTAAAGAGATTTTTTTCCTTCAAAACCTAACGCATTGTTCAAGTTGATAAAATCTTTAGTTTTAGGTGTTTCGAAGTTGAACGCTTCTAAAACTTTGATTGAGTTATCTCTCATTTTTTGAGACAATACAGATTTCTTAGCTAATCTCTTAAGCGCTTTGTTCAATTTGAAACGGTAATCTCTTGGTTTTGGACCAAAAACTCTACCCCCACCTTTGAAAGTTGGCGATTTGATATCACCATATCTCGCAGATCCTGAACCTTTTTGCTTCTTAAGCTTTCTTGTAGAAGCTGTAATTTCGCTTCTTTCTTTTGATTTATGAGTACCTTGACGCTGAGCAGCAAGATATTGTTTCACTTCTAAGTAAACCGCGTGCTGATTAGGCTCTATTCCGAAGATTGTTTCGTCTAGACTTACTTTTCTTCCGGTTTCTTTTCCTGATGTATTTAATACTACTAGTTCCATTTTCTGATAATTACATAAGAATTTTTAGCTCCCGGAATAGCACCTTTTACTACTAAAAGATTTTGCTCTCCATCTACTTTCAACACCTGAAGGTTTTGTACAGTTACCTGCTTACCTCCCATTCTTCCAGCCATTCTCATACCCTTGAATACTCTTGAAGGGTCTGATCCAGCACCGATAGAACCTGGAGCTCTAAGTCTGTTGTGCTGACCATGAGTTGCTTGCATTACACCTCCAAAGTTGTGTCTTTTAACAACACCTTGGAAACCTTTACCTTTTGAAGTTCCTGTAACATCAACAAATTCACCCTCTGCGAATAAGTCAACTTTAACTTCGTCTCCCACTTTTACTTCGTCAACAAATTCTCTGTAGAATTCTACCAACTTAGCTTTAGGAGTTGAACCAGCCTTTTTAAAATGACCAGCTAACGCTTTACCAACGTTCTTCTCACTCTTGTCATCGAAACCTAACTGAACAGCTTTGTAACCGTCGTTTTCAATGGTTCTGACCTGTAAAACCGAGCATGGACCAGCTTGGATAACTGTACAAGGAATGTTTTTCCCTTCTTCGTTAAACAAAGATGTCATACCGATTTTTTTACCAATAATACCTGACATTATTTAATATATATTATTATTAATTCTCAACACTTTAGCGGTTTTTGTCATGTACTATGTTTGAAATAGGCAGACTTCTTCCCTAAAATGAGTGTGCAAATGTATGAATATTTTAATAAACTCCAAAAAAAATTTAAGAAAATATTTGATTTTTTGACAGTTAGCTGATTTTAGAAAAAAATGTACCACAAAAATTATAATCTCGAAACCTAGATCTATTTTGCGAAAATTTGATATAAAATAAAAATCTGACAAAAATTTACAGAAAAACACACTACTGAATTTGAGTCAATAAATGAGTAATTAATAGAAGTTCCAAAATTAATATTACAAAATATCTCGACAAACATCAAGACCCAAGTAATTTAATTAAAGAGGAAATCTTTTATTTAATGGTTTAATACAGTTTAATATGTTAAGAAGTCAATCGAAATAAGAATGAATATCAAAATTAAATACTATTTACTTTTTCCTTGTGCTTTTTAACCGCCGCATCGATCGAATAAGACTTATGAATATCTGCTTCTTTCTTTGCCAATTCAGCAAGCTTAGCAAAATATTGATGTAATTGATCCAACTCTTTTTCTGTCAAATCCTCAATATCAACCATGCGATTACTAGCTTGTTTGCTTGCAGCAATTAATTCATTAAGTTTAATTTGAAGCGCCTTCGAATCTTTATTCTGCGACTTTTGTATTAAAAAAACCATAAGAAAAGTGACGATGGTTGTACCAGTATTAATTACTAATTGCCACGTATCGGAATAGTGAAAAAATGGACCAGAGACTACCCAAATAACAACAACCAACAAGGCGCCCAAAAAAGCTATAGAACTTCCGGTAAAATTGGTAGCCCAGTTAGCAAAAGTTTCAAAAAAATTATGCGATTTCATAAGGTTAATTTGTAATAATTGGAACTAATTTAGCAAAATCTTAATGTAAAAACATTAAGACTTCATTAACTTCGTAAAAAACGAAAATTATGTTTTCACGGCTTATCATTGGTTGTATGCGTTGGGGAATTTGGGGCAGCAATCTCAACAAAAATCAAACTAGTCAACTTATCGAAACTTGTATAGAAGAAGGTTTTACAACATTTGACCACGCTGACATCTATGGTGATTATACCACCGAAGCTCTTTTTGGTTCTGCTTTGGAAGATATTAAACTGGATCGAACACAAATTCAACTAATTTCTAAATGCGGAATCGTTCTTAAAAATAAAACTAACATAAAGCATTATAATTACGATTTTGATCACATCATAAAATCTGTGGAACAAAGCTTAAAGAATCTTCACACGGATTATCTAGATATGCTGTTATTGCATCGTCCATCGCCACTTCTAAATCCAGAAGTTGTTGCGGAAGCTTTTCAAAAACTTAAAAATGATGGAAAAGTAAAATCCTTTGGCGTTAGTAATTTTTCGACCACTCAATTTGAACTTCTTAACGAGTTTGTAAAATTGGAAACCAACCAAATTGAGATTTCTGCAACAGAACCAAAAGCGTTTTTTGACGGAAGTTTGGATCAAATGATGTCTAAAAATATTCGTCCACAAGCTTGGTCTGTCATGGGAAATTATTTCAGCGACAGAAATAAAAATTTAACAGAAATAATAAAAAATTTAGCAGAAAAACATAATGTGGAAGAAGATTTGATACTGTTGTCATTTCTACTAAAGCATCCTTCAAAAATCCTCCCAATTGTTGGAACAACCAATATTAATCGAATTAAGAATTACAACAAAGCTTTTGATATAAAGCTAAACACCGAAGATTGGTTCAGGATTTTGGAAGCAAGTCGTGGAAAAGAAGTTGAATAATGAAAAGATTTACTACTTTAATTCTATAGGGTTGTTTCTTTTTTTAACATTTGATTTAACCTTATCAATACTTTCTGGCATAACAGTAAGACCTGATGAAGAAAGTTCACCTATAATATTATCATTAATATCTTTAATTACCTTTGAATACTCTGTTTTTGAAATTTTTTTATATAATTTTAAATTTTTCTCATCCATAAGTCCATTTCCATAATTAACATTTTTACTAACGCTAATCAAATTAAATTCATAATGTTTCTTTGAATCACCAATTTTAACAATAAGGCCAGGTAATTTTCCAAATTTATATGGTCCTTTACTAATGGGTATATCAGGAGTAAACCACGCTTCCCATGTACGCCCTCCATAATTTGCTATTGCTTGAAGGCAATTAAAATTGCCTATTTTCTCTTTCTTACCCGTAAGCTTCCAATCCAATTCTGGTTGCTCAGAATATGTAAATTTATATTTAAGTAGGGTTTCGCAATACTCGATTTTATCATTATCAGATATAATAATATATTTAAATCTTGTATTAGGAATATTTGAAATATTCATATTGTTTGCAATTTTTACGGATTGCAATATTGAATCTTTAGCAAAATAATTATTGCTCGCAAAAAATGATTTATCCCCCACAACAAATAGACTAAAATCCTCGGTCTTTTTATTTACCACATTAGTGGAATCTGGAGAATAATTTAATCTATACTCAAACTTATACTGAAATTCTTGCTTGTCATTATTTTGTCCAAACATTATTAAAGGCAACAGAAAAAAAAATAAATATCTCATAATAAAAAAGACGGATATCTCCGCCTCGATTTTAAATTATACTAATACTGTTAGTCATTACACATAAAATCATATCCATTCCAAGCCATTTCAATAATTTCTGCCATATTATTTCCGCACGCTATTCCCATAGAACCACAATCATATTGAATAAGTAAACAATCATAAATTTTCGTATTTGTTTCAATATTTTGCGCGGCATATTCTATATTATTGCTATCCACTGCAATTGTATTTGCACTCATAATTCCTGCAACACCTATAGCTGCAACTAATAATAATTTTTTCATTTTGTGAAATTTTAGTTTGTTAATCAGCTCAAAACTAAAACTAAAACTAAAACTATGCAAGCTTTTAATTAAAAAACATAAAATATTTTATTATGTTAAATTGATGTCTGTGAAAAAAAATCAATAAATTCGACATAAGTTTTTAAACCATGAAAAAACTATTATACCTTTTTTTACTATTACTATTATGGTCGTGTAACAAAAACATAGATCATGACTATGGTTTTTATTATTGGAGAAGCACATTTGGTTTAAATCAAGAAGAATCTAAACTTCTCAACCAATCGAAAGTAGAAAATCTTTACACTCGTTTCTTTGATATACAAAAAAGTGGAAACAATTATGAAGCTGTTGGTATTTTAAAAAGGAAAGACACTTCTAAAATCAATAAAATAATAGTTCCTGTTGTATTCATCACCAACGAAACTTGGTACAAAATTTCAAAACAAGACGTCACGCTTTTAGCACAAAAAACCTTTGATCAAGTTAATGAGATTTCAAAAAAAATGAATTTTGATTTGGCTAACGAAATCCAAATTGACAGCGATTGGACAAAAGGAACAAAGGACGATTACTTTCTATTTTTGAAAGAACTTCAACGTATTTCGAAACGCGACATTACATCGACATTGCGTCTGCATCAGGTAAGAGATAAAAAAACAATGGGAGTTCCGCCAGTTAAAAAGTTGTATTTGATGTGTTATTCGACGTCTTCGCCTTTAGAAAAATCTCATAAAAATTCGATTTTAGATTTAAAACTTTTAAAATCCTATCTCAGCAACATCGAAGATTATCCTGTGAAACTTGACATTGCTCTTCCAATCTACTCGTGGGCGATTGTGACCAATCATTTAGGAAAACACAAACTCATTAACGCCGTAAAAACTTCCGATTTAGAAAATCCAAATTTTGAAAAAGTTGGCGAAAACAACTATAAAGTTTTGAAAGATGACTTCTATTTTGGGATGTATCTTAACAAAGGTTTCGAAATAAAAGTTGAAGAAATCCCCGAATCGGATATCCAAGAAAGTATTAACTTTATCGACAACAAGCTAAAATATCCTTACCAAATTATCTATTATCATCTAGATAGCCAGTTTACACAACATTATAAAAACATTCTGAAATAAATTATGAAAAAAATAGGTATCAGTGCGCTTCTTCTCTTTGCGCTCAATCAACAGACACAAGCTTGTGCTTGGTACGATCCAGATTACGAATATTTTAATCTCTTCACGCAGAGCATTATTAAAGACAAATCTTACCTGCCGTTTTTGTTAAGTTATTCTTCCAAATTCTATGGTGATGAAGTCCATGTTCATGATGAAAATATCGAAGCTTGGCAGAAATTTTTCGGAAATAAATACAATTATGCCGAGACCGAATATCTAGTGAATAAAGTTTCTTATTATGATCTTAATGAGTTTAAAAAAGGAAAGACTAACAATACATTTTTAAAAAAGTTAGGACCGAATTTTTATACCCAAAATAAGGAAGCCATTGATTATTTGTTACAAGCAAAATATATGGAGCCTTATATGCAAATCAAATTTGTGGGTAATCCAGACAACTATTATTTTTCGGAGCAAACGGCCTCTGTTAATGCGAGTAATTTGAATTTTAACAATACCATGACCGCATTAACCAACCTTTATAATGCAGCAAAAAATCCTGAAATAAAGCTACGTTACGCTTATCAAATAGTAAGATTTAATCATTATACCCAGAATTATCAACAAGCCGTTGACGCTTTCAAAAAATATGTTGAACCTCTTAATCTAAAGTCAGCGCCTTATTATTTAGCTTTGGATCAAATGGCTGGTGCGTTGCGTGGTTTAGGAAAAGGTCAGGACGCGAATTGGAATTTCTTTAAAGTATTTTCGTTTTCAAAAGCGAGAAAAGAGTCGGCTTTCACATCGATGCAATTGTCGGATAGTACGTCTTTCAAAGATCTGATGGCGCGCGCACAATCACCGGAAGAGAAGAATATGGCGACTTTCCTGTTAGCTTATCGAGATTACAGCAACCCGATTCCTGCGATGGAAAAAATGTATGACATCGATCCAAATTCAGAAATCTTGAAAGTTCTTGCAGCACGAAGCATCAACGAGTTGGAGCGAAGCTATCTTCCGATTATGTACAATTCTGACGAGGTTAACAACCAAGGAGAAGCGACAACTAGTGGAAATTCAAAGGAAAATTCTAGCACAAAATCTACAACATCAACTACAGAACAAAAAGTTGAGAAACCTAGCTTTTGGTCGAGAATTGTCAGCTTTTTCAAAAACTTATTTGGTGGAAGTTCTGACGATTCAACAGAAAGAGGCGCAAACTTAAGCGACAAATCTTATCTCAATAATCCTAATAGAATTCCGTTTTTCTCAGCAAAGGATAATCTTTGGGATGACAACGACAAAGTCCTCAACTACATCGATGATTTTGATAAATTTATTGATAAAACAAAAGACAAATCAAACGACGAATTTTGGAAAATTGCCTCTGCTTATCTTAAGTTTTTGAAAAAAGATTACGATGCGAGTAATAATATTTTGAACGATATTAAAACCAACAATCCTGAATATCTTCAAGAAATCAAAAAAATGAAAGCGCTAAATGCTATCGTTTCGCAACCGAAAATTGATGCAGATTTCGAAAACAAATTAATGACCGAATACAAAGAGTATTTCATTAAACCTGAGAAAAAAGCAAGTGACAGTACAGAATATTACGATTATTCGCCGCCATCAACTTCAGATTTTTTGGTTGATATTTTAGCAAATCGTTACTTTTTGCAAGGTGAAGATGGAAAAGCTTATTTGATGAACAATTCGTTATCGTCTTTACAATACAGCCCAAACGCAGATTTGGCGAAAAAACTACAATCATTCATTAACAAAGACAACAAAACCGCTTTCGAAAAAGAAGTTGTTTCTAAAAATATTGACATCAAAGGAAATCCTGATGCGTTTTTCAATTTAATCTATGGTGATCAAGAAATGCGAAATGCAAATTTCACTAAGGCGAAAGATTACTATTCTAAAATAAAAGATTTTGGAGGTTTAAATGATTTAAGTATGTACAATAATACTAATGATAACAAGACGCCGACAGATCCTAGTATTTATAATGGTTTTAATAATATATCGCCATTAGTTTTTGGCCATAATGTATGGGAGAGTTTTGGAAGCGCTGAAACCGAAAGTATGAAAGCTGAAAGTTTTGTATCGGATTTCCCAATGATCGGAGCAGATATGAACAAATTGGAATTAGCAAATACCGCGATTGAACTTCAAAAAATTGGAGCGGGAACTGGTCCGAAGGCAGCGCAAGCCAATCAGTTAATCGGAAACATGTTGTACAACTCTTCTATTTTGGGATATTATCGCGAACTTTTTGTGATGGATCTTAACAATGCTGGTTGGAACAAATATGATTTTTGGAAAACCGACACTCCGTACAAATATTACTACAAAAACTATTCGTACACGAGTTATATAAAACCAGAGAATTTTGATTTGTCAATTAATTATTACAAAAAAGCTTTGGATCAAACAACTGACAAAGACCAAAAAGCAAGAATCTTGTTCCAAATGGCAAGTGCGGAGCAAGGAAAATATTATCAGTGGGAGTCTAAACAACAAAATAATTTATCTTGGGACGATCCTAACTATGAACAAAAACGTAAAGCTTTTGATGCACAAATTGACAAAACTAAAAATGACAAATACAGAACTTATTTTGCACAGTTAAAACAAAACTATGCGGATACGCAGTCCTTCAAAGATTTGCAAAGTAGATGTCTTTATTTTAAATATTATACCACTAAGTAAATATGAAAACTCTTCTTTTAGGTTTTGGTCTTTTGACATTATTAAATTGTAACGCATCAAAATCCAATACTGGTGATAGCAAAAACCATGATAGTCAATTAATTGGAAAATGGTCTATGGCATTTGACAATGCATCAATCACGAGGTCTCGCACAATAACCAGAGCCGCGGATGGAAAATTTGTCGCAGATAATGCAACAAAAATCCAAGGTCGTGCCCAACGCTATCAAACTTCTGGAACTTGGTGGACAGAGAATGGATTTTATTACGAAGCCAACATACAATCTGGCGACACCATTAAATACAAATACAAAGTCGACAATGTAGCGAAGTTAAGTTTTGAAAAAGAACCAAGCGCAGAAGAAGATTATAAATACTTTGAAGTACGCCAATAAATAACAAAAAAGAGATGGAAAATTCCATCTCTTTTTTTATTCTATTTAATAAAGAAATTAATTCTTCTCAAATTTGGTAGATGATGATTCGCCGTTAATATTGGTTTTAATAAGGTAAAGACCTTTAAGCAATTTAGAAACGTTAATCTGTGCATCTTTAGATTCACCCTTCATCACAAGTTGACCAGCAGCATTGAAGATCTCGTAAACAACTGTAGATTTCACATTAGAGAAATGTACAACATCAACAACTGGATTTGGATAAAGTTTAACAGCAGTTTTGTTAACTTCAGAAGTTGCAAGAGCTCCTAAAGTAAACTTCTTAACTGCGTAGAACACATTATTAATTGCAGAAACTCTTACGATAACTGTTTTGTTAGCTAACTCCGCTGGGAAAGTTACAGAAGCGGCTCCGTTATTAGGAGTTGTCTCCAAAAGCGTCACCCAAGTCGCACCATTATCAGCAGTATAATCAACTTTGACATTAGTAACATTATATGGTGAAGCATTTGTCCCCGAAACAACCCAAGTTAAATTAATAGGACTACCAGCACTACCAGTTGGTGCGTTTACAGTGAAAGCTGCAGCAGATCCAACAACAATTTTTTGTGTTGCATAGGCAGTTTGCGCTTGACCAGCTGGTTTGTTATCTCTAACTGTCACTCGGAAATTAGAAGTTTTTGTAACGGTGGACACCGCTTCGAAGTCCAAAGTATTTTTAAGATTACCCGCTAAAACTGTTGCTAATTTTGGAAAATATCGAGTTGGGCTAGTCGATGGCATCCATGATCTAAAGCTTGCACCACTTGTTGTGTTACCAATATTTGATTTTGTAACACCGTTTGCCAATTTACTAGGATTCATTTCTACCCAAGAATAAGTTAAAGCATCACCATCTGGATCTGTTGCTTGAGCCGTTAATACAAAAGCTGTAGATTTTGGAATAGTATAAGTTGTAGGCATCGCAGTAACAACTGGCGTCCCGTTAGTAATAGGATTTTTCACACTCACATTGCCAGATAATACTGTCTGCACTTGATCGATACTTATTGAATGGAAATATGGATCAGAATGTGATTGTAAATCTGTTGATGACCCTGTAATACCAGCATAACCCATAATTGTCGATCCAGAACCTGGTTCTACTTCAGTATTCAAATATTGTTCGTAGAAACTATATGTGTGGCTATCTCCCAACTGGTGTCCCATCTCGTGAGCAACATAATCGATATCAAAACTATCACCAAATGGTTTATCATCGCCTGGAGACGTAATGCCACTACCTTTATAATTGTTTGGAGAATTAAATGCATAACCACAACCGTCTGGATCGCTAGCTGAAACAGCTGTATAAGACACATCATTGCTACCTATACAACCTATACACCCTGCATTACCGCCACCTCCAGTAGCACCGAATAAGTGTCCAATGTCAAAACTAGCATCTGTTACACCATATTGTCCACCGTGCAAAACATTCATTAATTCATAATTCCATTTACACATTTGTGATGATGAACTATAAGGATCGCTTGATGCAGATTCAAAAATTAAAGCTGGAGCATCAATAGCATTAACATGAAGGTTAAATTCTTGCTCAAACACAGCATTAACACGTGTAAGAGTCGCATTAATTTGTGCTAAAGCATTTGCCTTACCTCCAAAATAACTTGTATATTCACCAGTTACAGACATTGCCAAACGAAGGGTGTGGGAGGTTTTATTACTGGATTTACTTGCAGTAGCCGCCTCATCTTTTAGTTTTTGCAAACGTGCTACAGATTCTGGATTTTCTTTAGTACTACAAATAAAAGAATGTCCATTTTTATTAGATTTTTCACTAATAGCATAGTAAGTTTTATCTAAACTCGTTGGACTGATAAACTCGTATCTGTCACCACCCATAATTGTAGCTTGGAAATCATTGGGCGCAACACTAAAACGAATTGTTTTAGTAGGATCGTCAATTCCAACGCCCACATACGAACCTAGATTATATCGTTTCGCTAAAGCTTCGTCCATTACGGGAAAGCTATTTACTGCGAAACGTTCTATCTTTCCAGAAGTTGTTGGGACATACACATTAACCGTTTGTCCTGCTCCAACTTTGGAAGCTGATAGTAACTGCGTTTGTATTTGCTTGATGTCAACTTTATAAAAACTTGCATTATTAAGATTGCTGTTTTTAAGTTCAATACTGCTAGGCGTTACTTTTATCCATTGTGCATGTAGCATAGGAACTGATAGCGCCAAAGCAAAAGTTGTAATTATTAATTTCATAAAAATAAAAAGTTAGGGCGCAAATATATTACTTCAACAACAAAAACGCGCATAACATTAATAATATTTAATTAAATTTTAAGAACTAAATACATTTTATGAATTAAATTGTACTCTTATAACATATAGAATAAAATTTAATTTTTGATATGATTTTCAAAATTAAAAAAGCGGCCTCAAAATTTTGAGGTCGCCTCTTGTCAAAGAAATATTAAATTGAAAAATGAAAAAGTGTTTTTAGAATTTGTAGTTAAGTTGTACTGCAAAGTTTCGAGGCTGAATTTGGTCAATGTAACCTCCTCTGAAATACGAATTGTAACCAACAGCATCAAAAATATTATTAAAGAAAACACGAACACCCACTCCATTTTTAAGTGCATAACCAACCTGCGCATCCACTGTAGTATACTCTTTCATCATAAATGGTTTTAAACCAGGAGTTACGCTATTAACATGTAATGTATTAATAGTTTTTTGTGTCCATTCATCTACAGGTCTTTGTCCTACATAATATATTCCGGCTCCAACATCTAATCTATTTAAAATACCTTGATTGAATTTATAATTCAACCATACATTAGCTGTATGCTTTGGAGAATTCATAGGTGCTGATCCGTTAACATAAGATGGACTATTTTGGTATTGTGCATCAAGATATGCCCAACCTGTCATAACTTGAAGATTTGGAAGAATTCTACCAATTAACTCTACTTCCACTCCTTTTCTTTTCAACTCTCCAGCCAATCCGTATAAACCTGTTGATTGACCAGCTTCATTATTAATAGCATAAGAAAGATTATCCGTCTTAATATCGAACAAAGTTACATTAAACCTAAGTTTTTCATTTAGCCAGTCCGATTTAATCCCTGCTTCCCATTGTTCTGTTATTGATGCTCCAACGGTTCCTCCTCCGAATAATGGATTCATAGAGCTTCTCAAAGCGGTTGTTGTTGTATACGATCCAAATACATTGAGGTTCTCTACAGGGAACAACATTAATCCAAAAGAAGGATTCCAAGCTTCATTCTTCATTCCTTCTTTCGCAGCATTTAGATGGCTATATCGAATACCCAAATGAGCTTTCACATATTTATTAACTGTAATAACATCTTGAGCCATAAATCCAAACGTACTTGCCAGCGTATTGATTGGTGTCTTGGCACTCCAAGTTATATCATAAGGTAATTGGTTATTAATATCGGTAAGTACATTAATTTGATCAACATTTTTTATTATTGTTCCATCTGATTTCTTAGCATCATATGCAGTACTTGTTACATCTGTTTCTTTCCAATCAAATCCTAATTGAAAAGTATGCTTCAAGAATCCTGTTTGCACATCTTGACCAATTAAATCCAACTGTAAAACTTTGTTAATATCTTCTTTGCCACTTCGGCCGATAGTACGATTTCTTAGTTCATTTGGATTTTTCGAATCAACTGGAGACAAAGAAGCTCCAATATTATCAGAGTGGTATGACGAACTCATGTAAGCTGCTCTTAATTTCAACTTGTCGGTTAATTTTCTAGTAGCAGCAGTTGAAAAGTTAAAACTATTAGTTTTTACATTATCTGATGAGAAACCAAGGAATTTTCCTTTTGGCATTTCATACAATGCGTTAATATCTCCTGTTGCCAAATTAACCGTTCCTCTATCTGGTGTAGTATTGTTGTGCATATAATCCATTTCAACAATAATTTCCGTTTTATCATCTGGTCTAATAGCAAATGATGGATTTACATAAATTCTGTCTGTAGATACATAATCTCTGAATGAATTATTATTCTGATAAGCGGCATTAAATCTAAATGCTAGTTGCCCTTTAGAATCTAATACACGTTGAATATCTAATGTTGGTCTATAAAAATCCCAACTTCCATATCTAAATCCGACATTTCCTTTGTTAATAAATTGAGGTCCCTTTGTTACCACATTGATAACTCCTCCAGCTGCTCCAAGTCCGTCTCCAATACCTTGCGTAACTGCAGCAGAACCTTTAATAACCTGAATACTTTCAACACCTTGCATATCTGTTAGCATCGCTCCGGTTCTGAAGTCAGAATCCATCATCACTCCATTTTTAAGAACAGGAACTCCACGATATCCTCTAATAGACATACTCTCTCTTGTTCCTCCGTAGCTCCCAAACTGGGTTACTCCAGGAATATTTTTGGCTACCTCTGTAATTGTTAATCCTCCTAGATTCTCAATTACTTTGTGTGAAATAACAGAGATACTTTGTATTTGCTCTCTAGTCTTAAGTGGTAGTCTCGTAATCACTTCTAATCCTTCTGGTTGTCTATTTTTCAAACCAAAAAGTTCAACTTCTTCTATTTCAGTTTCTTTCTTTAGAGTGTCCTTCTTAACTTGTTGTGCGTTAGCGAAAGCACCAGCAAGAATAAGGATAGAAACAGATACTAATTTGTTCATGTATTTATTTTTTACAAATCTATTATTTTTATTAATTCTAAATAAACGCTGATGAATGATTTTTGTCACGAACAAGCATAAAAAAAATCCCTTTCCAAATAATGGAAAGGGATTCTATAATCATAGCAAAGTATGCTAGTATCACACTTTAATTTCTACATCAACACCTGAAGGAAGTTCTAACTTCATAAGAGCGTCTACAGTTTTAGAAGAAGAAGAGTAGATATCCATCAATCTCTTGTGAGCTGATAATTGGAATTGTTCTCTTGCTTTCTTGTTAACGTGCGGAGATCTCAACACAGTGAAGATTCTTTTGTTAGTTGGTAAAGGGATTGGACCGTTAACTACAGCACCAGTTGCTTTAACCGTTTTTACGATTTTCTCAGCAGATTTGTCTACTAAATTGTAATCGTAAGACTTAAGTTTTATTCTGATTCTTTGTGACATTTTAATCTAATTTAAAATTAACCTTTAGCTTTAGCGATTACGTCTTCAGCAACGTTATTAGGAGCAGCTTCGTATCTTTCGAATTCCATAGAAGACGATGCTCTACCAGAAGATAATGTTCTTAATGATGTTACATAACCAAACATTTCTGAAAGTGGAACGAATGCTTTGATAACTTTAGCGTTATTTCTGTCATCCATACCGTTAACTGTACCTCTTCTTCTGTTAAGGTCACCAACGATATCTCCCATATATTCTTCTGGAGTTACTACTTCAAGTTTCATGATTGGCTCCATGATAACAGCTTTAGCAGCTTTACCAACAGATTTGAAACCTAACTTAGCAGCTAATTCGAAAGATAATTGATCAGAGTCAACCGCGTGGAATGAACCGTCCTTAAGAGTAACTTTCATTGAGTCAACTTCGAATCCTGCTAATGGACCATTTTTCATTGCTTCTTTGAAACCTTTCTCTACTGAAGGGATAAATTCCTTAGGAATGTTACCACCTTTAATTTCGTTAACGAATTCAAGACCTGTTTTACCTTCGTCTGCAGGACCAATTTCGAATACGATATCTGCGAACTTACCTCTACCACCTGATTGTTTTTTGTAAACTTCTCTGTGGTTAGCTGTAACTGTTAAAGCTTCTTTGTACTCTACTTGAGGTTGTCCTTGGTTAACTTCAACCTTGAACTCTCTTCTCATACGGTCTACGATGATATCTAAGTGAAGCTCACCCATACCAGAGATGATCGTTTGTCCAGAAGCCTCGTCAGTTTTAACCGTGAAAGTTGGATCTTCTTCAGCCAATTTGGCCAAAGCGTTACCCATTTTATCTTGGTCAGCCTTAGTTTTAGGCTCAACTGCGATACCAATTACTGGATCTGGGAAAACCATAGATTCAAGAACGATAGGGCTCTTTTCATCACATAATGTATCACCTGTTTTAATATCTTTAAATCCTACAGCAGCACCAATATCACCAGCCTCGATAAATTCGATAGGCTCTTGCTTATTAGCGTGCATTTGGAAGATACGAGAGATTCTTTCTCTGTTACCAGATCTTGTGTTAAGAATATAAGAACCAGCATCTAATCTACCAGAGTAAGCTCTAAAGAATGCTAAACGACCTACGAATGGGTCAGTAGCAATTTTGAATGCTAAGGCTGCGAATGGATCATTAACAGATGGTTTTCTGCTAATAGGCTCATCAGTCTTAGGGTTAGTACCGTGGATCGCTTCTTTATCCATCGGAGATGGTAAATAACGACAAACAGCATCTAACATAAACTGTACACCTTTATTTTTGAATGAAGACCCACAAGTCATTGGAATGATGGACATATCCAAAGTTGCTGCTCTTAAAGCTGTATGGATTTCCTCCTCTGTAATAGAGTTTTCGTCTTCCATAAACTTCTCAAGAAGGTTTTCGTCATAAGCTGCAATCTCTTCGATCAATTGACCTCTGAATTGCTTAACTTCGTCTAACATTGATTCAGGAATGTCAACGATGTCGAAAGTAGAACCATAGTTATCATCATGCCAAACGATAGCTCTATTTTTAACTAAGTCTACAACACCTTTAAAGTCTGCTTCTTCACCAATTGGTAAAACGATAGGCACTGCATTAGAACCTAACATTGTTTTAACTTGGTTACAAACATTAAGGAAGTCTGCACCTTGACGGTCCATTTTGTTTACAAATCCCATTCTAGGAACTTTGTAATTGTCAGCTAGTCTCCAGTTAGTTTCTGATTGTGGCTCAACACCATCAACAGCAGAAAATAAGAACACTAAACCATCTAACACTCTTAATGAACGGTTAACCTCAACAGTAAAGTCAACGTGTCCCGGTGTATCGATTACGTTAAAATGGTAATCTTTAGCATCTGGAAGTGGCTTACCTTGCTCTGTTGGGAATTTCCAATCAACAGTTACAGCTGCAGAAGTAATAGTGATACCTCTTTCTGCTTCTTGCTCCATCCAGTCAGTTGTAGAACCACCTTCGTGAGTTTCCCCAATCTTGTGATTTTTACCTGAATAAAATAAGATACGTTCAGTTGTTGTAGTCTTACCAGCATCAATGTGCGCAGCAATACCAATATTTCTAGTTAATTTAAGATCTCTACTCATTGTCTTAATTAGAATTTAAAGTGAGAGAAAGCTTTGTTAGCTTCTGCCATTTTGTGAGTATCTGTTTTCTTTTTATATGCAGCACCTTCTTCTTTAGCAGCAGCGATAACTTCAGCAGCTAATTTCTGAGCCATTGACTTATCATTTCTTGCTTTAGAGTACTTAATTAACCATTTCATAGCCATAGAAATTTTTCTATCAGCTCTGATTGGCATAGGAATTTGGAAGTTAGCACCTCCAACTCTTCTAGATCTTACTTCTACATGAGGCATAACGTTAGTTAATGCATCTTTCCAGATTTCTAGAGAAGTTTTCTCGTTGTCACCTTTTTTGTTTTCAACGATATCTAACGCATCATAGAAAATCTTGAATGCGATAGACTTCTTCCCGTCTAACATAAGGTTGTTTACAAATCTTGTTACCAATTGATCATTAAACTTCGGATCTGGTAACAACGGTCTTTTTTTAGCTTTTGTCTTTCTCATTGTCTTGTACCTTATTTAATGATTATTTTTTCTTTCCTTTAGCTGGAGCAGCTGCTGCCTGACCTGGTTTTGGTCTCTTAGCACCATACTTCGATCTTCTCTGTGTTCTTCCGTTAACACCTGCAGTGTCTAACGCACCTCTTACGATGTGGTAACGTACTCCCGGTAGGTCTTTCACCCTTCCGCCTCTTACCAATACTATCGAGTGCTCTTGAAGATTATGTCCTTCGCCCGGGATATAAGCGTTGACTTCTTTACCGTTAGAAAGTCTTACCCTTGCAACTTTTCTAAGTGCAGAGTTTGGTTTCTTAGGTGTAGTTGTATATACTCTCGTACATACACCGCGTCTTTGTGGACAAGAATCAAGGGCAGCCGATTTGCTCTTCTTGGCAAGCGTGGCTCTTCCTTTTCTTACTAATTGTTGAATAGTAGGCATTTAATTGCTTTTATTTTAAGGTGCAAAATTATAAATATTTTTTGAAATAACAAAGTTTCATTTCATAAATAATTAAAATATTGATTTACATAATTATGTACCCCCAATATTTCTTTTTAATTTGACTAAAAAAAAACTTGATTTTTCAAAATCTTGGGATTTTTTTGAATGCTTTTAGAAAAGTGTCTGTTTTTTCTATTGAAATGGGTATTTCTACATCATTTTTTAGAACTATAGTTCCTCCATTTACTCTACTAAATTTTAGCGTATGTAATATATTAATTATATATGATTTATGACATCTGAAAAATTGAGAATAAGAAGATAGGGTTTCTTCGAAGTTTTTCAAAATTCTACTTGTAGTATATTTTTTTCCATTGGTTAAGTGTATGTCAGTATAGTTACTATCCGCTTTTAGGTAAAGGATTTCATTTACTTCAATCATTATTAAGTTATTACCATCAGGAATGGCTATCCTTTCTGTATGAGCTATGCTTAACTTAGCTACTTGTAATTTATGAAAAGTGGTGAGCTGTTTCTGTTTATACCGTTCCATTGTTTCTTTTAGTTCTTCTGGGTCAATTGGTTTTAGCAGATAATCCAAGGCTGATGTTTTAAAGGCCTGAATAGCATATTGGTTATATGCTGTTGTAAAGATGATGTTAAATTGGATTTCATCTTTACCAAAAAAATTCACAATTTCTAATCCGTTATATTTTGGCATTTCTATATCAAGGAAAACCATCTCTGGTTGAAATTTTCTTATTGCCAAAACTCCTGATGGCAAATCATCACAGATAGCTACCACTTCTATTTCTGGTGCCACTTGATTGATGACTCCTTTTAAATAAATTTGTGCTCTTTTTTCATCTTCTATTATTATTGCCTTCATTATATTTATATTTTCATTTTTATAGTTACTAGAGTTCCGTTGCTTTCTTCATTCTCATCATATAGATCTGTATAATCTATTGTGATATTATATTGATCTTTATTCAGTAACATTATACGGTCTAAATTAGCTTTAGTTGCAAAAGATTTAGGTTTAGAGGTATTGAGTTTATTTAATTCTGCTGATTTTACTCTACCTATTCCGTTATCTTTTATTGTGGTGATTAATTGACGAGTTCTATCAACACGAAATTCTATTGAGAGATTTTTTTCTCCGTTACTATGAGCAAGTCCGTGTAAAATGGCATTTTCTACATAAGGCTGAAAAAGCATCGTTGGGATTCTTACATCATTCAAAAAAATGTCTTGCTCATAGTAAATTTTAAAGTTAAAATCTTCAAACCTCATTTTTTGTAATTCTAAATAAAGTTTCAGAGTATCTATTTCATCTTGTAAGGCAACCGTATCTGTGTCTGATAGTTCTAAAATTTTTCTTGTTAATTTAGAAAATTTAGACAAATAGGCTGATGCAACTTGGGTGTCATTAGTAAATATATAGGATTGGATATTATTGATGGCATTGAAAAAGAAATGAGGATTCATCTGGGATTTGATGAGTTGTAATTTTGATTCTTTTAAATTTTTTTCTAAAGTTATTTGCGCTATTTTCTCTGCATTTTTCCTTTTTAATTGTATAATTTTCCAGCGATACAGCAAGGAGCTCATGAGTAAAAAACTACATATGATTATAGTGATAAACCAAGCACGCTTCCATAAAGGCGGTAAAATTTCAAATGTAATGGGTTTTATAGTGAATTTAATTTCTGACGTGTTTTTGTTCATTAACCCCAGCTGAATAGAATATTCTCCAGGCGCTAACGCTACGAGTTTTATATTTTTAGAATTATTGTTTAAATTTTTTAATACGCCATTAACTTTATAAACAATTTGATAATCATCATCAAAATCAAAATTTAATACATTAAAATTTATTTGGACATCATTTTCTGAATATTTAAGTTTTTTTTCTAAAGAAACTAACATACCATTAACTGCAATGTTTTCAATAATTATTTGAGGAGTTTGAAATGATGTAAATGAGGTCTTTCTATTGTCAATTTTTATAATTTTATCTTCTGTTATAGCGTAGTAACTGCCTTTAAAATAGTTAATCCCTTTTATTCTTAAAAATTTTCCTAGAGAAAAAAGTTTATTAAACTGATAAGATTGAAGTTTAAAAACAGTGTTTTTATCTATCAATAAAACCTGATTTTCGTCCTTTAACATTAGATTAAAAAGACGATTAGTTTTAATTTTTTTGATAGCCAATCCTTTAATTTCAAATAGCTCTCCATGGTTGCTCAGCGCAATTACCCTATCATTTTCTATAATTAAATTTTTAATATGCAGTATTTTACCATTAAAAAACAAAGAAGACACTTTATTTTTTTTAAGTTCTAGTAACCCATTATTACTTGCAACTAAAACCCTATCATATAGAGCATCATAAACAATAGATTTTCCTCTTATATTTGTAAGTAGATTATTTTCCCAAGTTAATTTTGGACGAGTAGAAATGGTATTAACAAAACCAGTTCCTGATACTAAAAAACGATTTTCAGAAAAAGGAAAAAGATGTTTTACCGCACTATTATAATGTGCAATTCGCTTGCTTTTTTTGTGTTGAATATAAAAGCCATTTGCTGAGAAAAAATTATAATCTACATCAGCATTAAAATTAAGGTAATAAACAGGATAAGCATCTTTACTTTGCCAATAGTTTTGATACTGTAGTTTTTCATTTAAGGTATAAATTTTACCAGAGCTCCCTCCCACATAGATTCTCTCACCATCATCTGTAATACTAGTGAACTTTTCACTAGGGATTTGCAATTCTAAAGTCTGAAAATTTTTAATAATATATACTCCATTTTTAAGCGATGAGAACCAAAAAACATTGTTCTTATCTTTAAAAACTTTAGAAATATCATCTTTGGGAAGATTTTTAGTGAACGATAATTCTTTACCATTCATTGAGAAGACTCTTACTCCTTCCTTGGTACATAACCAAACCTCCTGATTGATAATTTCAAAATTTTGAACCTGTTTATCAATAGAAAAATTAGCTAAGTGCGTAAATTTTTCTTTATCAAAACTAAGAAGTTTACACTTAAAATATTTGTCTTGAGTGAAAAAATAAATTTGGTTGCCGAGTTTGTAAGAAAGAACTTTTATACTCCGCTTTATTTCTTTGTTTTCAATAATCTTAGTTTTCCATTTCTTTAGGGATATGGTTTGTGTAGTTTCATTTCCTAAGATAATTTCATCATCTAAAACATCTAAAAAACTGGTTTGGAATTTTTTAATTTTTATATTTTTAATTTTTTTAAGAGAGTACAAATCTCTTATTTCAATACCTTGCCAATGAGCTTTTATTAAATATTGATTAGTAATTACAAAATTAACAAAGCCAATATTATTGGTCTGCGAAAAAGTTTCTAGCTCATCTTTACTGTTTACATAATAAAGATACCCATCAAAAGTTTGATACCAAACTCTACCTAAAACATCTTCTTTTATGTTAGATCCAGATTTAGAATGCAAGTCTGGATGAGAATAAGTTTTAAAATCTACACCATTATACTTTATTAGCCCTTCTTCTGTAGCCAGCCATATAAAGCGTTTTGAATCTTGAAATATATCAAAAACAGTTGAGCTTGGCAATCCAGACTCTGTATTTAATTGATCATAGAAAATATTCTGAGCATTTATAAAAGTCGCCCAGAAAACCAAAAAAAGGTATGATAAAAAGAATTTCATTTTTCTAATTACAAATTAATAAATATTACTCCATGCAAAAAACTATTTCACTCACCGAAAACAAGGTTTCATTTAAAACGGGTGTTAAGTTGAAATTTATAAAAGTCATATTTGTACAACTAATATTAAAATTATGAAAAAATACTTCTACATTTTATTGATTATGATTGGCTTTTTAACAAAAGCGCAAAATCCTATTTATCATTTTAAGTTTGATAATTCATTAGCAGAAACCAATAACCCTGCTCATACCTTTACGATGTATAGTAATGGAGTTACAGCGTCTCCTTATTATTCTCCCGATCGTTTCGGAGCTGCATCTGGATCATTAATTCGTATTCCTAACACAACCAATTTTTTTGTTTCATCTGTACTCCCTAATTTACCTGTTGGTAATGCAGCAAGAACCATATCTTTTTGGGTAAGAATTACAGACATAACTCAGTATGACATTCAGCATTTTGTAGGATATGGTGCTAATTCTAATGGAGAATCTTTTGGATTTAGCCATGGTCCAAACAATACCATAAGAAATTATTATTGGGGAAATGAAACCAACAAAGTCCAATATTTTAAATTTGGAACATGGTATCACATTGCTGCTACTTATAACCCTTCTAGTTCTCTTTCAAAAGGAAATCTTTTTATCAATGGGCAGTTAGTTGGAACCTCTAATATAACAATTAACACGAATAGTTCAGAGAAAAAATTATATATAGGTACAACAGGAGCTTCTGGTTTATCTTCTGACAAAGGTTTCCAGATTGATGATTTGAAAATATATGATACAACCTTAACAGAACAACAGATTTTTAATGAATACCAAGGAGAGGTTACCAACTCTTACCCTACCACCAATTTACTTGCTTATTTTAATTTTGAAAATAATTTAACCAGTCATAACGGAAACTACAAATTTCAAGAAACCAATAATAACAATATCCCTTTTGTAAATACGATTAACGGAAAAGGTATTTCTTTTCAACAATCATATTCATTAATGAATAAAAACGGAATACCAGGAAGCGGTAACATTTCTAACGATCTAGGAAACGAAGAATTTACCATTGCATTTTGGTACTATACTGATGGCATAACTGCTACAATACCTTATCCTACAGTCTTTGAGATGAATGAAACACTGTATTTCAGACATCAAGTAAACCCTACAGCAATTTATGATGCATGGGGCTGGCTTGGCGTGAATAATATTTGGAGTGAAAAGAATATAGGTTTTGGCACAGGTGGTTGGCATCATATTGCAATTGTACATAAAACTTCTGCCAACATAGGAATGCGCATGTACTTTGATGGAATAGATTATGGAATGAATACTAGTGGTTACAATGCTGTAGGATTACTTAACAACCTAAAATCCGTTTATTTAGGTGGCGGTACTAGTGGTGGCACGTTATCTCCTGTAAAAAGATTTAATGGCAAAATTGATGTGTTATTTTTCTATAATCGCGCATTATCATCTCAAGAAATATCACAACTAAAAAATTATAGAACTTCAAATTCACTTTCTGTAAAAGATATAGAAAAAGGAAATAATAAATTTACGATCTTTCCGAATCCAACTTCAGATTATATTCAAATTAAAGGTGAAATTTCAAATAATACTTGGATAAAAATATATGACAATACAGGCAAAATTGCTCTATATAAAACAACATTATCTGAAGAAAAAAAAGTAGCGGTAAATCATCTACCAAAAGGAGTATACACAATTGTAATTGCAACAAAAGAGGGTAATACAGAATCACATAAATTTATCAAAAAATAAAAATGATGAGTAAGCTTATTAACCTGATTATTAAAAAACTTTTTATTGACCCCAATATTAATTAAATAATTAGCCACAAGATGATAAATTTTCTTGTGGCTATTTTTTAATAGGTAGTATCTCACTAACTGTGTAAGTTGAAAAGTTATTCTGAAAAATTTTGAGC
>NZ_DAMBQF010000015.1:0-59208 GCF_032062245.1 Soonwooa sp. | reverse complement strand
TAAAATTGTGTTAATTATTTTAACATTTGTTGCACTAAATTTCTGAAACGGCGAAGAAGCCTTTAATTTTAAATATTTATTGCTTTGCGTCGGCTTATTAACCTATTTTTCGTTTACGTTATTGGATGATATCGTTGTTAATTTCTTGTTAAATAATGCGTTACAAAATAATGGTGTTGTTTATTTTATGCTGTCATTTATTATTTTTGAATTCCTATTTGCCTGTTTTATGTTTTATTTTATCTGGAATTTTAACAAGTTTAAGACTAATTACTAATTTTTAAAATAGAGGGTTTTTACCTAATCAAATTTGCAATTAACTGTGTAAATTTCGATTTTAATTTTTGTTATGAACTACTGGCAAGATCCAAGCAATTTTCTGTTAATTATTATATTTATTCTTATAGTGATTGTCTTGTTGGTGGTGACAACCGTTAGCGTTATTTATATTTCTTATCATCGTCTTTTAAAAAGTAAGGAAGCCGAACATCATAAAACTTTGGAACATGAGAAAAAACTTCTCAATGTCAGTCTCGAAGCGCAAGAAAAAGAGAGAGAGCGGATTGCTGCAGATCTGCACGATAATATTATTAGTAAATTAACCATCATTCGGTTGAAGTCCGCCATAGGAACAGATTCTAAAGAATAGGATCATCTCTTAGGAAATACAATTGATGAGTCACGTAGAATTTCGCATGACCTCGCGCCACCTTTGTATGAAAATAAAACTTTGGCAGATGTTATTCGAAGTGTTTTAGAAAGTTGGGAAAGTATCTATATTGTTAAATTCTACATTGTAGCAGATGATGATTTAGTAGTTGATAAAAATACGAAATTGCAAATTGTCAGGATTTTGCAAGAGCTTCTTAATAATATCCACAAACACGCAAAAGCTAGTGAGATTAAAATGATCATTAGGATTAAAAAAGATCGAATTTCGTTTGTTTTACAAAATGATGGCGTCGGTTTTTCTAAAACTGAAGGAAAGGGTATTGGACTTCAAAATATCGATTTGAGAGCGAATCAGCTTAACGCAAAATATAAATTTAGAACCAAACAAGATAAAGGTACACGCTTTATATTTGATATGTCTTATGGAAAAATTTCGCATAGCAATAGTAGATGACGATTATCTTATCGTAAGTCTTTTGAAAAGTTTTCTCGAGCAAGATCTGCAACTGGACGTTGTTTTCGAAACTACAGACGGTTACCAATTGCTTCAGCATCTAGAAGCGGGCGCAGAGATTGATGTTCTTCTTTTGGATTTAAAAATGAAAACAATCGACGGTCTCGAAGTACTTCGTCATATTAAGGTCAAAAATTTTGATTTAAAGATTATCGTTATTTCCAGTCACTACCAAGATAATTCGGTGGGTTTTATGGTTAAGGAAGGCGTTTCGGCATTTATTCCGAAAGGGATGTCGCCATTTGATTTGGTTAATGTTATAAAACAAGTTGCGGTGACTGGTTTTTATTTTAAACCTGATCAAGTTGAAGCTTTGCGCGATCAAATATCTAGTCGTTCTCCAAAACCGATTTTAGAATCTGACGAAAGCATTTCGGATCGAGAAATAGAAATCATCAGGCAGCTTTGCCAACAACGCACAGCAAAAGAAATCGGCGAAACTTTGTTTATTTCTCAAAAAACGGTAGAAGGTCACAAGTCGAGATTGTTTGCAAAAATCGGTGTTAAGAATGTTACTGGTTTGGTTGTCTATGCGTTACAGAAGAATATTGTAAAACTCGAAGAATTGCCACTTCAATAAAATAGTAAAAACCCCTCATTTTAAAATTGAGGGGTTTTTACTTAAATTTTTGTTAAAATCAATGTCTAATTTTGACACAGAAACTAATAGCCTAGAAAACATTTTTAAAAACTAATTAACCAAAAATCCCCACTTCAATCGAGGTGGGGATTTTATTTTTATAGATTAAACTTTCTTTTTACGCATTCTCATATTTAAGAATTCTACGACCAGCGAGAAGAAAATTGCAAAATACAGATAACCTTTTGGTACAGCACCAACTTCTTGTCCGCCTAATACAGCACCTGACAAATGCATACTTTCTGTGATCAGCATAAAACCGATTAGAATTAAAAAAGCCAATCCAAGAATTTGGATCGATGGATTTTGATTAACGAAATTACCAACAGGCACCGCAAATAACATCATAACACCAACCGAAATTACAACGGCCGTTATCATAATCGGAAGTGCGCCGTGTAAGCCATTTGTCATCCCAACTGCCGTCAAAATACTGTCAACCGAGAATACCAAGTCGATTAACAAAATCTGAAAAATAATATTTCCGAAAGATTTTGCGCCAGATCCGGTTGCTAATTCTCTTTCTTGCTCGCCTTTGGCGTCAACTTTTTCGTGGATTTCTTTTGTACTTTTATAGATTAAGAAAATACCTCCAGCTAATAATATCAGCGCTTGACCAGTAAAATCTGCACGAAACCATCCCCAATCGAATCCGAAAAGTGTTGTCTTCATCGCGATAAGCCATGTAATCCCGAATAATAAAGCGATTCTCATGAACATCGCTAAAAAAAGTCCAATTCTTGTGGCACGTTTGCGTTTTTCGGGAGGAAGTTTTCCGGTGACAATGGAGATAAAAATGATATTGTCAATCCCTAAGATAATCTCCAAAAATGTTAGGGTCAGTAGTGCAATGAGCGCATCTACAGAGGTGAAAATTTGTAAAAATTCCATTCTTTTATTTTTGCAAAAATAAGTTTATTATGCATAAGTTTGTATTAAATTTTAAAAGCCCGTTTTCATAATGTTCAGTTCGCATTTATTTCGATTACATTTAATAGTTTTTTTGTGGGGATTCACCGCAATTTTAGGAAAGTTAATTCAGATAGATGCTTCGTCATTAGTCTTTTACAGAATGCTTTTCACAGCATTTTTTTTATTTATCTATTTAAGGTTTTTTAAAAAGGAAAGTTTAAAAATTGATAGAAAAACTTTGCTCCGTTTAGTAGCCATTGGAAGTGTGATGGCTGCACATTGGTTTTTCTTTTTTGAATCCATTAAAGTGTCGAATGTATCGATTGCATTGTCGTGCTTGTCATTGTCGACTTTGTTTGCGGCAGTTATCGAACCTATTATTTTTAAACGAAAAGTGGATTGGGTTGAGATTCTTATTGGTGTTGTCATTGTTGCTTGTATTTTTTTGATTTTCAATGCGGAGTTTAAATATAAGCTTGGGATTTTCTATGGAATACTTTGTGCGCTTTGCGGAACTATTTTCTCAGTTCTTAATGGTAAAATGTTTGGTAAAACATCTTCGGGCAATATTATTTTTTATGAAATCTTTGGAGGATGGCTTGTCATTTCGGCGGTTTTCTTGTTAACAGGACAATTATCTTTTGCGCATGAAATAAGTTTGCATGATTATGCGTTAGTAATTTTATTAGCAAGTGTTTTCACAGCATATCCAATGTTCGAAAGTATCAAGCTAATGAAGTATATTTCGCCATTTACATTAATATTAACGGTTAATCTAGAACCAGTCTATGGGATTATTTTAGCTTTTTTTATCTTTGGATCGTCAGAACATATGAGTCCGATTTTTTATATCGCCTCAGCTGTGATGATTTTGTCCATTGTCGTTAATGGTTTAATAAAATCTAAAGGGAAGAAAACCGCAGAATTGCTGGAAGCCAATAAGATCGTTGATTAATGAAAAAATATTTATTTTTTATATGCCTGTTGGCGCTTAGTTTAGTAGAAGCTCAGATTATTAGAAAATATTCTAATGAATTTTTAAATATTGGAGCTGGTGCACGTGGTCTCGGGATGGGCGGCGCGGTTATATCTAACCAAGAAGATGTCTATGCGCCAATGTGGAATCCTGCTGGACTTAATGGTATAGACCGAGATTGGCAAGCATCTGCAATGCACGCAGAATATTTTGAGTCTATTGCTAAATACGATTACGTTGCTTTTGCAAAATCTGTAGAAAGTGGAGTTTTTGGGATTTCGTTAGTGCGTCTTGGCGTAGATAATATTCTTAATACGACGCAAATGATCGATCCGGAAGGGAACATCGATTATGATAAAATATCCTCTTTCTCGACGGCAGATTATGCAGCAATTTTGTCTTACGCTTTTTATCCTGCGGGCAATCAAAGATTAAGTTTGGGTGCTAATGTCAAAATTGTCTACCGTAATGTTGGTAAATTTGCGAGTGGTTATGGATTCGGGTTTGACCTTGGTGCAATCTATAAAAGCGAATCTGGCTGGAATTATGGTGCCATGTTGCGCGATGCAACAACAACAGTTAACTTCTGGACAGTTAATCAGAAAGAGTTATCAACAGTTGTTAATGGAGAAGAGTTTAACCCTGCGCCAAAAGATAAAATGGAAATTACGATGCCAAAGCTTAATGTTGGAGCAAGCCGACTTTTCGAGATTAATCGTGATCTGAAACTTCTTCCCGAAGCTGGAATTAATGTTGATTTTGCTAAAACACCTTCTTTGATTTCGACCGATTTTGCGAGTATTACGCCTTATGCTGGTGCCGAACTTACTTTTCAAGATATGATTTTTGTGAGATTGGGAGTTAACCAATTTAGTAATATTACAGACATCGAAAGCTTAAAACGAAAAATGTCCTTCCAACCGAGCGCTGGTATCGGTATAAAATACAAAGGTCTGACTTTAGATTACGCCATTACAAATTCTGGAATTGGCGGGTCTAATTTTTATTCAAATTTCTTTTCTCTAAAACTGGATATGCAGGATTTTAGAAACTAAATTTTCACTTATTTTCTAGATTTTAAGAAAGTTGAGAAATGTCATATTAACTTAAGTCTGGCTAAATCAATTAGTTAGACTTTTTTATTGATCGTTTATTTAGAATTATTAAAAATAAATTTGCAGAAATGTTAAATATTTATAAATTCGCATCGTTATTTTAAATCTTTCTAAATAAATATAACGTGAACAAGAAAATATTTAGCCTCGGTTTAATCGCAATTTCAGGATTGGTTTTCAGTCAAATGAAATATGAAGCGGTAAGTGATACAGTGAAGATTCAACAGATTGAAGACGTGCTTCTTCATAAAACTGGTAATCCTAACAAAGCAAAACCTTTGTCGTCGAAGTCTAACTTGACTATGATGGAAACGCCTCAACCCGTAGCGATTGTAACGCACGAGATTATTGAGCAGCAACAGTCTAAGCAGTTAAGCGATGTTTTGCAAAACGTTAACGGTGTATATATTACTTCTTCTCGTGGTAATTCGCAAGACAGTTTTGGAGGTCGTGGTTTCCAATTAGGAAATGATAATATCTTCAAAAATGGAGGTAGAATGAATAGTGGTGTTTTCCCAGAGGTTAGCGGTTTAGAAAGAGTTGAGGTGCTGAAAGGTGCTAATGCAATGATGTTTGGTAATACGGCTGCTGGAGGTGTTATTAACTTAATTACAAAAAAACCTCGTTTCCATTTCGGAGGAAGTGCTTCGGCAAGTGTTGGTAGTTGGAATACTTATAAGCCAACTATCGATGTTTATGGACCTTTGTCTAAGAATGTTGCTTTTCGTGTGAATGGTGCTTACGAGTATGCAGATAGTTTCCGTGATGTTGTTCATTCAGAAAAATTTTATTTCAACCCGTCGTTTATATTTAATTTAGGAGAAAGATCACAATTAATTGTTGAAGCTGATTATCTTAAAAACGATTCTACGCCAGACTTCGGAATTGGATCGATTACAGAAAGAAATGGTGGATACAAATTGATCGATTGGATACCAAGAAATACTTTTTTCGGTACTGATTGGCAGTATCAAAATGTACAACAAACATCAACCAATGTTACATTTAATCATCAGTTAAGCGAAAAGTGGACTTTAAATGTTATTGGTACTTATCAAAACTATACAAAAGATTACTTCTCAACAGAAAGAGTAGCATGGAGCTATGCATCAGATGCAGCTACTAGATTATCTTGGAAAATGCCATTTAATAAAGCTTATGCGGAGCAAAATTATGGTTCTGTGCAAGCTAATATTAATGGTGAATTTAATACCGGAAGTATTGGACACAAAGTGTTAATTGGTGCTGATGCAGATTATAATCAAGCAGATTCTTACACTTACAATTTAACAAATACGCCTAACAGAATTCTTTATTTAGATGATGCATCAACATGGGGTAATACAGATATTGATAAGCCAACAGCGACGCTTAATCAAAACAATAGATCAAGAACTAGACGCGTTGGTGCATATGTTCAGGATTTTATTAGTCTTACTAACCAATGGAAAGTTATTGCAGGTCTAAGATGGTCATATATTGAGAATATGCCGACTATTAACACTGTATTTGCAAGCGGTACAAAGACTTTTACTAAAAATTCGTCAACTTCAGATCAAGCATTTTCTCCAAAATTAGGTATTGTGTATATGCCAAATGATGATTTGTCTGTTTTCGCAACTTATACCAATTCGTTTGCAACTAATGCTGGTTATACGTCAGATCAAATCAATACTGTTGATTTTTCTCAAAGTGCAGACGATATAAATATAGCATTGAATAAACTTCCAAAACAAGCTATCAAACCGACAACTGTAGATCAATATGAGATTGGTGCTAAAAAGAATTTCTGGAACAATGCTGTTGCTATTAATTTAAGTTTATACCAAATTAATTATAATAATTATTACCAAACATTCTGGTTTTTAAATCCTAGCAAGCCTGCAACTCCTGCTCAAAATGCCGCAGATTCACTATTAAAAGAAGAAGCTGGTAAAATGAGAAGCCGTGGAGTGGAGTTAGATATTACTGGTAATCCTACACAAAACTTATCTATTATTGGAGGTTTTTCTTATAACAACTCTGTGTATCTAGACACACCGGAAAAAGGATATGTTGAAAACCAAAGATTGGTAAGAACGCCTGCAACAACAGCTAATTTGTCAGTATTTTATAAATTCGAAAATACGCTAAAAGGACTTAGATTAGGTGCTGGAGCTTATTACATCGGTGATCGTATTGCTGGATGGAATGATTCTAAATCTACAACTGTTAATAGAAAAGATGTTTCTCGAATGATGGATCTTAAAGATTACACAACAGTATCTTTCTCTGCTGGTTATGAGTGGAAGAAATTCATGATCCAAGCGAAAGTTAACAACCTGTTCGATGTGGTTAATTACAATGTTCATGAGAATTATTCGGTTAATCCTATTGCACCTAGAAATTATTATGTTACTTTGACATACAAATTATAATATTTACTAGAATTAAATTTTTCATATCAAAAAGTGGAGGCTTATTAGCTTCCACTTTTTGGGTTTTCAAATAAAAAAATAAATACAGAATGGATAAGATTAAAAACACCAAAACCTTCATGAGAATTGTACACCGTTATTTGGGCTATTTTTTAGCAGGAATAATGACGGTGTATGCCATTAGCGGGATTTTGTTGGTCTATCGCGATACCGATTTTCTTAAAAAAGAAGTTAAATACGAAAAGAAATTCGAGGCTAATCTTGATGAAAAAGCACTTGGTAAAGTAATAAAAATCAAAGGTTTTGAAGTTGATAAGACTGAAAACGGCATGATGTACTTCAAACAAGGGACTTATAATATCGCAACGGGTGAAGCTAAATATTCTAAAAAAGAATTGCCTTTCGTTTTAGATAAAATGACAAAACTGCACAAGTCGCAATCCAAAGATACATTGTCGCCGCTCAATACTTTCTTTGGAATTTCATTGTTCTTCTTTGTAATTTCGAGTTTTTGGATGTTTAATCCTAAGACCAAAGCTTTCAAACGTGGGATGATTTTCACTGCAATTGGTTTGGTATTAGCTTTAGCGATGCTATTTATTTAAAAAAAATATCTGAACTTGTTTCAGAAAACGATAATTTTGCAGCATAAAAGAAGTGCGGCTTGTTGATTTTCTCTCGAGAAGGTAGGAAAGTCCGGACACCAAAGAGCAACATAGCGGATAACATCCGTCACGCGTGAGCGTAGGACAAGTGCAACAGAAAGCAAGTACAGTTCGGCTGTAGTGAAACCAGGTAAACTCTATGTGGTGCAATGCTAAGTATATCGCCAGTTAAGGTCGGCTCGGTCGTTGGCGAGGGGTAAGCAGCTAAAGTTGCAAAGCAATTTGCAAATCAGATAAATAACAAGCGCCCTCCTAGGAGGGCACAGAATCCGGCTTATAGCACTTCTTTTATTTTAAAAATTCTTAAGAATTATATTCTCTTTCCCATTCTTCGGCAGCATTGCTTAGATCTTGATAGAATTCAGCGCCGTATTTTCTTGTTAAAGGCTCTTTTAAGAATTGATAGATTTTTACTTTTAATTCTTTCCCAAGCGTACAAGCATCATCACAAATTGGCCATTCGTGGTAGTTAAGCGCTGTGAAGGTTCTGTAATTGGTTACACGTATTGGGTAAAGGTGGCAAGAGATTGGTTTTTTCCAGTCGATAACACCGTCTTCATAAGCTTTTTCGATACCGCATTTTGTCCAACCTTTTTCGTCAAAAATAACATAAGCGCACTCCGAATTGTTGACCAAAGTTGTTACTAAATCGCCTTCGCTATCGATAACATGCGTACCTTGTTCTTCAATCGCTTTGATGCCTTCGGGTCTTAGATAAGGTTTTATTTTTGGGAAAATCTCTTTTAGGATCGGAAGTTCGTCTTCGTCCAAAGGCGCGCCTGTATCGCCATCTACACAACATGCACCTTTACATTTGGAAAGGTTACATACAAATTCTTCAGAAAAAATATCTTCAGAAATTAATTTATCTTCTAACTGAATCATGTCTAAATATGAAATATAAATGGTGCTATTTTAAAAATAAATAATGACACCAAAATTAACCAAACGCCAACTTCTTGCATCCAATATTTGGGAAGAAATTTTAACATTCGGCTTAGGATAATTGTCACGGGAAGTGCTAAAACCAAAAGCATTTTGTAATTAGTTCCCATGTACAAAATTACGGATATTAATAATGCTAAAGAAAAAAGTAGTAAAAATGTGTATTTGTATTTACTGGTGGGACTTTTTTCATTAAAATGTTTAAAATGGTCCATAATACCATAGATTACCATAAGTATTATCGGGCTTATAAATAGCAAATTCGTGAATTTATCAACAAGTTTAAACTCTTTTGTAAACGGTAAATAATCGGGATCCCAACTTCTATAGTCAATCCAATACATCACACTGAAGTAAGCGATTAGAACCAACATTGCACCGAAAATTAATCTAAATAAATTAGCAAAAGCTTTTCCTGATGTTACAAAAACATGGATGATAACAAAAAATATCATCGGCCAAAATATCGGTAGAAAAAGATAATTAACGCACAATAATGCACCTACTAAAAGATATGATCCTTTGCGCAGCTTGTCGCTGGTTGAGGTTAAAATTAAAAGTAAAAACGAGTTAATTAACAAGGTGACTGCTAGACCGATGCTGAGGTCACCTGGATAGAATGCAAATACAAAAAATGTGTATAAGAACAACGGCAAATGCGTCTGATATGTGAGATCTAGCTTGTTAAATAAAAAATATCCCAACGAAATTCCAGCAAATGTAATAACCGCAGATATGGCATCCAACCTGTTGATATCCACGGCGTTAAATGCAATGATGATTAACAGTAAAAATCCAATGTAAACAGGAATAGAAAAAATATTGCTTTCTTTAGAAAGTAATCGAAACATTTTTTATAAATTTGTGCAAAGTTAATTTAAAAAAAGAAGAGCAATGACATCTTTCTGGTTATTCTTAAGTAGTGTTTTCAAGTGGACTTTCGGGTTCTTTGATTTTGCAGGTAATTTCCTAAACTGGGTACTATTTATCGTAGCATCTGGATTTTTCATTTATTGGTGCTATATTTTGGTAGTTACTTTAGGTGGTGATAAGGATAAAGAGTATCATTCTGAAACAGAAGGTAAATTCCCTTACTACGATCCAAAACTTTACAAGAACGAAGGTTAAATAAATTGATTATATTAAATATAAGCCCACATTATCATAATGTGGGCTTTATTTTATTAAAAAATAATGTTCTTATTTTTCTCTTCTACAAGGGACTACAACAACTGGGATGTTGGCATTTTTAGTCAAATCTTTAGTTAACGATCCAACAAAAACATCGTAGATTCCGCTTCTGCCGTGTGATCCCATCACGATATAATCTCCAGCTTTTTCAGTAACATAATCCATAATCACTTCCGATGCGTTGCCTTGTTTTAAGATGTGTGATGCGTCAACATCGTGAGCAATAATATATTGCTCGAGTCTGTTGAGTTCTTTCAGCTCGTATTTTAATTCGTTTTCCTCAACTTCTGGGAAGTATTGGTAACCCATGTCGCTTATTACAAATCCAATGTCAGTCGGACTTACGTGGATAAGGTGGATTTTAGCATTAACATCTTTTGCGAAAGAAATGGCATAATCTACAAGTTTTTCTGTGCTATCAGAAAAGTCAATGGGAAGGATAATATTTTTCATGACTATAATTTTCAGGTTAATGATTATCTTAAAGATATGATGTTAATTCGGAATTAATAATTCACTAATATTAACTTTAAATCAATCTTTTTTTCTTTTATAAAGATAAGAATTCTAAATTAAAGTTCTACTGAATGCGTAATGATAAAAGTTTCTTATCTTCTAAAAAGCCTTCAAGAATGTCATTTTCCTCAACTTTGCCTACACCTTTTGGCGTTCCCGTAAAGATTAAATCACCAACTCTCAACGTGAAATATTGCGATGCAAAAGCGATAATACTATCGATATCAAAAATCATATCACGCGTATTTCCGGTTTGGACTTTTTCGCCGTTTTTTGTCAAAGAAAAATTCAATGATGATAAATCATAATCGCTTTTGTTAAAGAAATCTGTAACGACAGCCGATCCATCAAATCCTTTCGCAAGTTCCCAAGGAAGTCCTTTTGCTTTTAGTTCGCTTTGTAAATCGCGTGCGGTGAAGTCAATGCCCAAACCAATTTCGTCATAATGTTTGTTGGCGTTTTCTTTTTGGATGTATTTTCCGCCTTTTGAGATTTTCGCAACAACTTCCAATTCATAATGAACATCCTGACTAAATTCTGGGATGTAGAAATCGGAATCTTTTTTTAGAACCGCTGTATCAGGTTTAATAAAAATTACTGGATTTTCAGGGACTTCGTTGCCAAGTTCTTTAGCGTGTTCGGAATAGTTGCGACCTATGCAAATGATTTTCATGTTTTGATTTTAAGTTTAATTAAAATAAAAAAGCAAGATTAAAACTTGCTCATTAATTGAATTTTTGTCCAGATTTTCTTCGTGTACAACGGGAAGTCAGCGTTTTGAAGCCAGCCATAATAACCGTGATCTTTTTGGAAGACACTTTTCACAGTTTGTCCTTTGTATTTTCCGAAATTGAAGATTTCTTCATTCTTGTCATTAAAACCGATAAAACCTGCTAAATCCGCGTTTTTTTGATGATAAGAATATTCACTTAGACCCAAAATATCATTCGGAAGATCATCGTATTTGCCGATTTGCGCATCCAGAACTTCAAAAGTTGCCAAAGTATCCGCTTCGGCAGAGTGTGCATTTTCTAAAGTTTTTCCACAATAGAATTGATAAGCTGCGGCAAGATTACGAGGTTCTTTTTTAAAGAAAATTGTTTGCGCATCAACAAATTTATGTTTTGTTATATCGAAATCCATCCCAGCACGCAATAATTCTTCCGCCAAAACAGGAATGTCAAAACGATTGGAGTTGAATCCTCCCAAGTCTGAATCTTTTATCATTTCTAAAACTTTGGGTGCGATATCTTTAAAGATTGGCGCATTCATCACGTCTTTGTCGTAGATGCCGTGTACCAAACTCGCAGGTTCTGGAATCGGCATGCCGGGATTTACAAGCCAAGTTTTGGTTTCTTTGGATGCGTGGGGATTAACTTTTAGAATCGAAATTTCTACAATTCTGTCTGTCGATACGTTGGTGCCTGTTGTTTCGAGATCGAAAACACAAAGCGGTTTATGCAGTTTTAAATTCATTTTTGTTTATTTAAGATTTACGATTTTTTATTTAAGATTTATGAATGTCAAATGTTGAACTTCAAATCTCAAATTTAATTTAACTATTTAAGCTGTTTCTGAAATACCAAAGAAATCAAAATATAATACACAACCAATAGCGGAATTGCATTAACGCCTAAAGCTATTAATAAAATAATACCACCAATTAATAATGCAACTTTTGGATAATTGTCTTCTAATTTCATGGATTTAAACTTCATCGAAATCATCTTAATTGGACTTATCAAAAGCCAACTACAAAGTGCCGTCAATATTAATAAAACTGCTGGTGATAGCAGATTTTTTAATTGTTCAGCATTAAAAAATCCTGAGGTTGAGTTTTGTTGAGCGATATAATATAATCCAAAAAGGAAAACGCTATTAGTTGGCGTATTAAGGCCTTTGAAATAATATTTTTGGTCTTCGTCAAGATTGAAAATAGCTAATCGCAAACATGAGAAAAGCGTTACAAAAAAGCCTAAATATTTTAATTCAAAAGGGAAATCGATGCCAAATGCGGTGTTGCCGTAAACTTCTAAAAATTTGTAAAGGACAACGCCTGGTAAAAATCCGAAACTTACCATATCGGCCAAAGAATCCAATTGGACGCCAAGATTGCTATTAGATTTAAGCGCTCGTGCAACAAATCCATCGAAGAAATCCAAAACCAACGAAATGATAATGCAGAGCGCAGTGGTCTGGTAGTCGTTGTTCAACAAATGGATGATCCCGACGCAGCCAGAGAACAAGTTGCCAAGCGTAAAGGCATTGGCAAGATTATTTTTAATGAAGTTCATAGCACAAAAGTACAAAATATTGATATTGGGCAATGACAATTTGTAAGAAGAAAAGTCAGGAAATACTTACTGAACATGTAAAAAATGTATTTTTGCAATATGAAAGAAATAAGATGGCAGGAGTTTTTAATCCTGATGTATCGCCTTTTTTTGGTTTACTTTTTTTATCAAATTGCGAGATTTTTGTTTTGGTTTTTTAACCGAGACTTGCTAAAAATCGATAGCGTCGGTGATTATTTTAAAATAGCTTATCATGGGACAGCTTTCGATACGACCGCGATTTTGTATGTCAATTCGGTATTTATATTGTTGAGTTTAATACCAATTATTGTTAATTCTAAAGCCGGATATCAAAAGTTTTTATTTTGGTGGTATTTTATCACAAATGGGATTGCATTTTCTTTTAATTTTGGAGATTTTGTTTATTTCAGATTCAGTCAATCGCGTTTGACATCTTCGGTACTTTCTGTTGTTGAGCACGAAAGTAATTTAGCCAAGGTTTTTTTGAATTCAACTATTCAGAATCCCATGGTTTTGATAAGTTTTGTGTTATGTATGGCGCTTTGGGTGTTTTTATACAAACGCGTTAAAGTCCACTATCGAAAATCACAGAATTTAGTGGTGTATTTTATTTCGAGTATTTTGATATTGTGTGGAACAGCGGTTTTGGTTGTTGGTGGTATTCGTGGCGATTTTAGACATAGTACGCGACCGATTAATTTGGTGGACGCAAACAAGCACGTCAAGAATCCAACTTTAGCCAATGTTGTTCTTAATAGTGTTTTTTCGTTTTTTAGAACGATAAATACGAACAGTTTTAAAATTGTTCATTTCGTTGATGAATCCTTTATCGAAAAGGAAATTCAACCTTATAAACATTATGATCGACAAGTTGAATCGCGACCTAATGTTGTCATTTTTATTGTTGAAAGCTTGGGAAAAGAATATTCTGGAGCATTTAATAAAGAAACAAAAATTAAAGATTATGTGTCGTATACGCCTTTTGTTGACAGTTTGGCGCAACATAGTTTGATCTTCACTAATGCTTTTGCTAATGGTCGCCAGTCGATACATGGGATGAGTTCTGTGTTAGCGGGGATTCCGAGTTTGACGGATGCTTTTACGTCGTCGCCATATTCTAACCAAAAAATTCAGTCGATTGTTTCTGTTGCTAATGATTTGGGTTACGACACGAGTTTTTATCATGGTGCACCAAATGGTTCGATGGGCTTTTTAGGTTTTGGAAATATTTTGGGTTTCAAACATTATTTCGGAAAAGACGAATATAATAATGATAAAGATTTTGATGGGATTTGGTCAATTTGGGATGAGCCATTTTTCCAGTATTTCGCAAGTAATATCGGGAAACAACAACCTTTTTTGTCAACGATTTTCACAGCTTCGTCACATGATCCTTTTAAGATTCCAGAACAATATAAAGGGAAATTCAAAAAAGGACCTTTGGCGATACATGAACCTATTCAATACACGGATATGTCTCTCAAAAAGTTTTTTGAAACCGCTTCTAAAAAACCTTGGTACCAAAACACTATTTTTGTTATTACGGCGGATCATACCAATATGATACATTATCCAGAATATCAAAAAACAATGAATCGCTTTGCAATTCCGTTGTTGTTTTATTCTCCAAACCCGAAATATAATCTTCAAGGTGTCAATAAAGATTTTGTTCAGCAGATAGACATTTATCCAACTTTAGCAGATTTGATGGGATACAATAAGCCAATCCGAAGTTGGGGAAGAAGTTTGGTTTCTGATAAAAAGGAACCGAGCATTATTGTGAATTCTGATTCTATCCAAGAGCAAATGATTATTCGGGATTTTATTTATACTTTTAATGGTAAAGAAGTAACCGGAATCTATGATAACACCGATTTAGGATTGGCCAATAATCAAATTAACAAACCAAAATCTAAGCAGCAAGAATTGGATATGATGAAGGTAAAAGCTTGGTATCAAGATTATATGAATCGTGTGATTAACAAAAAGTTGTATTAGATGCATATTACTTTTTGAATCATTAATGGAAAAATACTTGTTGGTATAGAATATTTATTTATTTTTATCGAATGTTAATTTAACTTTAACAACTTCTTTATATCATAACATTGTTAATAAATTTAAAATTATGAAAAAATACATGCTTGCGTTTGCAACAATATTCATTAGTGCAATGTCTTTCGCTCAAATCGAAGGAAAATGGAAAACTATCGATGACGAAACAGGAAAAGCGAAATCTTATGTTGAGATTTTTAAAAAGTCAGATGGTAAATATTACGGAAAAGTTGTTCAGTTATTGATTAAACCATCGGATCCTAATTGTACAGGTTGTAAAGATGATCGCAAAGGAAAACCAATTTTGGGTATGGAAGTTATCCGTGGACTATCAAAAGACGGTAACGAATTTACTGCAGGGACAATCACAGATCCTAAAAACGGTAAAACTTACAAGTGTACAATTACTAAAGATGGAGACAAGCTTAATGTAAGAGGTTACATGGGAATCTCTCTTATCGGAAGAACCCAAACTTGGTACAAAGTAGACTAATATTAGTTAAAATTTAATATCAAAAAAAGCAAGTTCTTAGGAGCTTGCTTTTTTATGCTATGCAAATAATAAAAAAATCTTACTTTTGTACTCTAAAATTTTTCAATAAATGAAAGAATATACTTTTCGTGAAGTCATTGCTCAAGCTATGAGCGAGGAGATGCGCAAGGACGAATCCATATACTTAGTAGGAGAGGAGGTTGCAGAATATAACGGAGCTTACAAAGCTTCTAAAGGTATGTTGGACGAATTTGGAGCTAAAAGAATCATCGATGCGCCAATCGCAGAGCTAGGTTTTTCTGGTATCGCAGTTGGATCAGCTATGAATGGGAATCGCCCAATCGTAGAATTCATGACCTTTAACTTCTCGATGGTTGCTATTGACCAGATCATCAACAACGCTGCAAAAATGTTCCAGATGAGCGGTGGACAGTGGAATGTGCCAATCGTTTTCCGTGGACCAACAGCTTCAGCAGGTCAGTTAGGGGCGACGCACTCGCAAGCTTTCGAAAGTTGGTATGCTAACTGTCCGGGGCTTAAGGTAATTGTACCGTCTAACCCTTACGATGCGAAAGGGCTTTTGAAAACAGCAATTCAGGATAACGATCCAGTTATTTTCATGGAGTCAGAGCAGATGTATGGCGACAAAATGGAAATTCCAGAAGAAGAATATTATATCCCGATTGGGAAAGCCGATATCAAAAAAGAAGGTAAAGATCTGACTTTAGTTTCTTTTGGTAAAATCATGAAGTTGGCGATGCAAGCTGCAGCCGATTTAGAAAAAGAAGGCATTTCTGTTGAGGTTATCGACCTTAGAACAGTTAGACCTTTGGATTACGACACTGTTTTGGCTTCGGTTAAAAAGACAAACAGATTGGTGATTTTAGAAGAAGCTTGGCCGTTTGGTTCTGTCGCTTCAGAAATAACTTATATGGTTCAGCAAAAAGCTTTCGATTATTTGGATGCTCCAATTAAGAGAATTACGACGCCAGATGCGCCTGCACCATATTCAGCGGCATTATTTGCAGAATGGTTCCCGAAACTAGAAACTGTAAAAGCTGAAATCAAAAAAGCAATGTACATCAAAGCATAAACAATTAACTCCCGATTCTGTTGGGAGTTTTTTTATGGCGTGTCCCTTTGCTCGGTAACTTTTGGTGCTTGCTTCGCTGCGCACCTCAATTTCCTCGCTCGGGTCGCTACGTCCGCTACAATCTTTAGCTTGACGCTCGGACGGCTCCGCTACGCTCCGCCGCCTCCGCTACGCTCCGCCGCCTCGCGCCAAGCCAAAGGATTTTCGCTAACATCGCTCACGCGAGATCCGTAGATTTGATAATAATTCTTCAAAAAAAGAAAATAAAATTTGCAGATTCAAAAAATAGTTCTATTTTTGCAACTCAAAATGAGATGTAAAATATGTTAATAATTCCAGTAAAAGACGGAGAGTCTATCGACAGAGCTTTAAAAAAGTACAAAAGAAAATTTGATAAAACAGGTGTTGTTCGTAAACTAAGAGCAAGACAACAATTTATCAAGCCTTCTGTAACTAACAGACAAGCTTTAGCAAAAGCAGCTCATAAACAAAGACTACAAAGCAAAGAAGAACAAGCTTAATATTCTTTTTAGCTAATCATACAATCACTCTCGAATTCGTATATTTGAGAGTGATTTTTTGTTTTATACCTAACCCATTCTGTCGATGTTAGAAAAATTTTTGGATTACATCCGTATCGAAAAGCGATATTCCGCGCACACCATAACATCTTATCAAAAAGACTTAGAAGACTTTGCTTCCTTTGTTTTAGAAACCGAAGCCACCGCAGATCTTCGCGGCATTAACAAGAAGGTAATTCGTAATTTTATAGTACAGCTTAGCGAGAATAAGCTTAGCAAACGAAGTATCAACCGAAAGCTCTCATCCTTACGTGGATTTTATGTTTATTTACTCAGAATTGGCGAGATTACAATCTCACCGATGGAAAGTATCTCTTCCCTTAAGTTCTATGCAGAAAAGCAACAAGCCTTTTCTCAAGATGAGATGACTATGTTGCAGGAGAAGACTGAAAACAAGTCAGCCATGTCTTTATTAGAAAAATTGATTATAGAGACTTTGTATCAAACGGGGATGAGAAAGGCAGAACTTTGCAATCTCCTTTTTGAAAACGTAGACTTTAGCAAATCCGAATTTAAGATTATTGGTAAAGGAAATAAGCAGCGCGTAGTTCCTATTTCAGAGAGATTGCATCGTGACCTCCAAAATTATGCCGAAGTGCGTCATCCTGATGAAGAAAATAAAAGATATTTTTTTGTTAACAAAAAGGGCAAAAAACTCGGTGAAAGATTTGTTTATTCTGTGGTAAATAAGTACCTTAGTCTTGTTACTACAAAAGAAAAGAGAAGTCCGCATATTCTTAGACATAGCTTTGCTACACATGTTTTGAACAACGGCGCTGAAATTTCTAAAGTAAAAAAAATCTTGGGACATTCCAGTTTAGCCTCAACACAAGTCTATACCGAAGCTAATATAGAAGAATTGAAGAAGGTCTTTAACAAAGCGCACCCAAGAGCGCTAAAGAAATAGGAAGAATGTGATACACCATCACATCCATAATATTAATTTTCAAAAAAAATGTTGTTATGAAAATCACAGTTCAGGCAATGGGGTTGACACCTCACGAACCATTAGAAGAAAGAATTGAAAACAAATTAAACAAATTAGATACGTTTTATGACAAAATTGTCGAGTGTCAAGTATTCTTAAAAGTAGAAAATACTTCGAACAAAGAAAATAAAACTACCGAGCTTATCGTAAAAATTCCGGGCGACGATATCGTTGTTAAGAAGACTTGCGCTAGCTTTGAAGAAAGTCTTGATCTTTGTGCGGACACCGCTAAGAAATTGTTAATCAAGAGAAAAGAAATGGCTTAGAAAAAAGTTTGAAAAAACTTAATAAAAAATTTGGGGATTTCAATAAAACTACGTTATATTTGCACTCGCAAAACAGAACGAAAGTTTTTTGAAATCCTCAGTTTTTATAAGGCTTTGCAAAAAGTCACAAAAAAATAAAAATTAAAAAAAAACTTGAAAAAGTTTTTGGAAATAAGAAAATAAGTTTTATATTTGCAACCGCTTAACCACAGCAAGATAAGAGTTCTTAAATAGTAAATGCCTCCATAGCTCAGTTGGCCAGAGCACGTGATTTGTAATCTCGGGGTCGTGGGTTCGAATCCCTCTGGAGGCTCTATTGAAAATACTGGGGAGATTCCAGAGCGGTCAAATGGGACTGACTGTAACTCAGTTGCTTCGGCTTCGCAGGTTCGAATCCTGCTCTCCCCACGTTTTTTTAATTTTGCAAATTCAAAATTTAATTTTTAAATTTGCTCCCGTTACCAACATTTTTGGAAACAAAATTGCGGAAGTAGCTCAGTTGGTAGAGCGTCAGCCTTCCAAGCTGAATGTCGCGGGTTCGACCCCCGTCTTCCGCTCAACTAAAATCACAAACCTCTTCTGGAATGTGATTTTTTTTTATCCAAGCCGACATAGCTCAGGGGTAGAGCGCTTCCTTGGTAAGGAAGAGGTCGTGAGTTCAAATCTCATTGTTGGCTCTCTATACAAACCGCTTTTATAGCGGTTTTTTTGTTTTGCTCTTTCTTCTTAATTTTATTACTTTTACTTTGTAAAATGTATATAAAAGATTACTAAATAATTTTTTTTTACATACACTATATCACATGCATGAAGCAAAAATGATTATTGAAATTAGATTAAGATATATTACAAACTAAAACAGAAGTAGTGGGAATTGCATGCCATATTTAAAATCATATCTACAAACAATATAAAATGAAAAAGTCTATACTATTTTTTCTTATACTATCTTCAATTGGCATTTTTAGTCAGGAAAAAGTATCAGAATTATTTGTGAGTAAAAAATTTAACCAGTTCTCATTTTTTAATTTGAAAACAAAAAGCGGTAAAACAATAGACCAGTTTTCAGAGTTGAATTTAGCATATTATAAAAATCAAGGCTCATTAGCTTTGGAAATGAATGGCAATACCTATCCTTTACAAATAGAAAAAATAGAAAAAGATAAGCAAGGTGTTTATAGTGTAATAGGAATAGATAATGAAGGTATAAGTAGGACTTACCAACTTCAATATGAAGGAGAAAAATTAATATATTTTATTTTTGATAACAGATTCGGATAATCCAGAAGAAGTTATTTTGTTATACGTTAAAATCTAAATTATATGAAAAAATATTTACTACTTACATTTATGATCGTGTCGGGGTTTGTCTTTGGGCAATTTACAATTAACCAAGAGGAAGGATTGACAGATTTCGTGATTACAAATGTTCCTGAAAAAAAACAAAGTGAAATTTATAGTAAATCAAAAGAGTGGATTGAAAGAACTTTTAAAAATCCTGACTTTGTAACTAAAGGCGATATTGTTAACGACTACATAAGATTTGAAACAGTTGATAAAAATTATTTTTGCCAAAATGATAAAAACCAACTTTTATTCAATTGTTATACAGTGAAGTCTGTTGTTGAATTATCATTTAAAGATGGCAGATATAAATTTGATGTTTTAAGTACATCAATGTTGGTTCCAAGATTTGGTGGTGGGGTTGAATATATGGAAATAGATTTCAAAGATAAGACGTATTATAAAAAAGATAAATCGGTTAGATCATCAGTCGAAAAATTATTTAGGCTTGTCCCAAAATACTATAATTCTATGAATGGGGATTTGTCAAATTATATTGCAAAAGGAATTGAAAAAAATGACAATTGGTAACCTAATTTTCACACTATATTCACACCACTACAAAACCTTTAAAAAAGGTTTGCGTTTTTAGTGAAGATTTAAACTAATCAAAATCCTAAAATAATACTAGGATTTTTTTTATGTCTTTATTTTTCGTTAATTTTCAGAAAAATTTTTTGGATGAAGGTATTAATTCTCGAAGATGACTTGGTGTTATCAGAAGAGCTTGCTAAGTTTTTGACAGCTAACGATTTTACTTGTGATAAGGTCTATGATGGCGAAGCATTTTTAGATCAAGCCAAAATGCAACATTATGATTTTTTTCTTCTAGACATTAATGTTCCTAAAATTAATGGGCTAGAAGTCTGCGAGACGATACGTTCTTACGACAAAACAACGCCTATCATTATCTTGTCTGCTTACGGGGATTTATCAGATAAAAAAGATGCTTATAGCCGTTTGGCGGACGATTATCTAGTTAAGCCTTTTCAGTTTGAAGAATTGTTACTGCGCATTAACTCTTTGTTGCGTAGAAAAGTGTCTACGGATACGCCTTCTGAAGATGTCATCATAATTGGTGATCTTAAGATTAACAAAGCTGATCACAAAGTTTTTCGCGGAAATCAAGAAATTAACTTAACAGTTAAAGAATTTCAACTTTTGGTTTTCTTAGCAGAAGCGCAAGGTCGCACAGTGTCTAAGCAGCAGATAACCGAACAAGTGTGGGAGCATAATTTTAGTACGAATACCAATACTGTAGAAGTTTACATTAATTTTTTAAGAAAGAAAATCGATAAAGATTTCCCTGTTAAATTGATCCATACGCGTTCTGGCTTTGGCTATTATCTTAGCCTTGTACAATAGATGACTCTAAAACGAAAGATAGCGCTTAATCTAAGTATCGCCTTTTCAATTTTATTTGGGTTGGTAATGATTGTTATTTATATTCTTTTTAATGGTTTTAGAAAAGAAGAATTTAAAGAGCGATTCAGAAAGCGACTTGATTTTACAATTACTTTTATTGAAAAGTCTAAAAACTTTGAGGAAGAAGCGCCTTTGTTTTTTGATGAAAATTCTGATAACGTGTTGCTTAATGAGCAGATTCTTATTTTTAATGCTAAAAGAGAACTAATCTACAGCACGATTAAAGATCGGAAGGTGAGTTGGGACAGCCGGATTTTGGACGACTTGGAAAATAAGAAAATTATCTACGACGAAAGTGCTTCTCCCGAAATCTACGCGGCGCTTCGTGAGATTAATAACACCAAATATTACATTTTAACAACTGCGGTTGATGTTAATGGTAACTCGAAATTGTTGTTTCTTAAATATCTTTTAATATTTTCCTACGCAGTTAGTTTGCTTATTCTTTGGCTGTTTTGCTACAATATCGTTGGGAAGTTTTTGAAGCCGCTAGAAGAACTTAACGCTCAAGTTTCGGAGATTACGGCGCACAAATTAACCGATCAAATACCAGAGCAGAATTTTAAAGACGAAATAAGTGTGTTGACAAGGTCTTTTAATACGATGATTAAACGGCTTAATGATGTTTTCCAATCACAAAGAGACTTTACAGCAAGTGCATCGCACGAGATCAGAACGCCGTTGACGAGGATGTCTTTTCAGTTGGAGAATTTAATAAAGCTTCAAAAACATGATGATGAAGTTTTAGCATCGTTAAAGAGGATGCACACCGACGTCCATCAATTGTCTGATTTAACGAATTCGCTGTTGCTATTAACCAAATTTGATAAAGAAAACATCCGAAGTATTTTCGAACTTGTGAGAATTGACGAAGTCGTGTTTGATGCTTTTGCAAATGTTGAAAGTAACTTTCCAGAATTGCAGATGGATTTCGAAATTTTGGATAGTATCGACGATCTCGATATTTTAGAACTTCGTGGTGTTAAGTCGCTTTTAGAAATTGTTTTTATTAATTTATTGAAAAACGCAGCCATCTATTCCGAAGATCAAAAGGCTAGTGTGGACATTTTGCAAATCGATAATCGTTTGGTTGTAGATGTTTGTTCTAAAGGAAAAACGCTTAGCGAAGAAGAGCAATCTCGATTGTACGAAGCTTTTATGCGAGGTGACAATACGCAAAACAAATCTGGCTCTGGACTTGGACTTCGCATTACTAAACGAATTCTGGAATATCATAACGCCGATATTTATTACATCGCAAAATCCGAAAACGAAAATCTCTTCAGAATTACATTTTAGATTTAAGTTGTTTTATACTTTTTCATGACTTTTTCTAAATTTTCCCAAAAAGAACACCTCTTTTTATTTCTAAAATTAACTAATGTTCATTCTATTGATTTTGTATTTTAATTTGTTTTAAATCAGATTGTTGGGTACGGATTTGTTTAGTCGTAATTAAATAATTTAATGTTTTTTTAATTGAATTTTAAGGAGGTTTTAATTTGAGAAGTGCTCTTTTGTCTCAAAGCCTATGAGATGAGATATGTAAAAAGCTTAATTTTTGTGTTCAGTGGCCTATTTGGAGCCCAACAAAAACTGACTCTCGCAGACTGTGAAGTCGCCTTTCAAAAAAACAATTTGCAACTATTAGCAGAGCAATACAATCTGAGTATGGCAGATGCTGATATTGTACAGTCAAAGATTTGGCCGTTACCCGAACTTAGTTTGCAAGTCAACGCTTACAATCCTGAGGACAAAAAAGTATTTGATGCTGCACATTCGAAAAGTGTGAGCGTGTCGCAACTTATTTTCCTTGGTGGTAAAAAGAAAAACGAAATCGCTTTTGCAAAGTCAAATAAAGAATTGTCGATGTTACAGTTCAATCAATTGTTGGTTGATCTTAAAGCGCAGCTGAGAGTTGCTTTTTTCAGTCTTTATTTCGAAAACAAGAAACTAGAAAATGTCCAACATCAGCTTGGCTACATGGAAGAACTTTTGGCAGCTTACAATGTTCAAGTTAAAAAAGGCAATATTTCTTTAAAAGACAAAGTGCGTTTGCAAAGTTTCGTCATTCAATTAAATAATGATAAAATCGCGTCTAATAACGAGATATTAGCACTTCAAAAGACCCTAAAAGTTTTAACAGGGATTTTCGAAGATATAACGCCAGATGTCGAATCTCTTGATGCTGCGCAACTTCTAGATCTTTCAACAGCTGATGATCTGGAACAGATTAAATCCAAAGCTGTGACTCATAATGCAGACTATCAGTACGCTCTACGTTTGATAGACAATGCGAAACTCTATGCGCAATGGCAGAAGTCGCTCAATGTTCCAGATCTTAATCTCGGTGCGGCGTGGGATCAAAACGGAGGGACTTTCAGAAATGAATTTAATCTAAATGTTGGTATTCCGATTCCGCTTTGGAAAAGTAATACAGGAAATGTTGACAAAGCCAACTTTGCGATTCAACAAAATCAAAAGAATGCAGAGTTTCAAAAATTGGATTTAGAAACACAAGTTGCGTCGTCTTATAACACTTGGAAGAATAATTACGACCAATTAAAAAGCATTACCGAGGAAGATATCAAAGATCTACACGCCGTGTATAATGGCATGTTGAAGAATTTTAGAAATTCTAACATCAGCCTTATTGAGTTCACCGACTTTATGGACAGTTATCGCGAGACGTTGCTACAACTTTACGATATGCGAAGACAAGTTATTTTGTCAGCCGAGCAATTAAATCAATTAGTACAAACAAAAATTTTCTATTAATTATGAAAAAGTTAATCATTATTCCGACGGTTATTATTGGTCTTTTTTCTTGTTCTAAAAACGAGAAAGACGTCAAAGCGCCGATACAGAAAGGATTTGAACTTAGTAATACAATGTATGCAACCACCACATTCGCAAAAGTTGAAAAGAAATTTATAGAAAACGAAATCAGTTTTTTTGGAAAAATTGCTGCCGACAAAAACAATTACATCGATGTGTTTCCTTTGGTTGGCGGTAATGTCTTGAGTGTTAATGCAGAACTTGGCGACTATGTCCGAAAAGGACAAGTTTTGGCGACTATTAGAAGTACAGAGCTTGCGGAAGTTCAGAAGGATGTTAGCGATGCAAAAACCGATTTGGTGGTGGCGCAAAATAATCTTCGTGTGGCTAAAGAAATGTACGAAGGCAAACTAACCACAGAAAAGGATGTGCTGGAAGCTAAAAGTCAAGTGAAAAAAGCACAAGATCAAATGCAACGCGCCAATGCTGTTAGTACGGTTTACAATGTTAAAAAAGGAAATATTTATTCAGTTCTGGCCCCGATTAACGGTTACATCGTTCATAAAGATATCAATAAAGATATGCAATTGCGAAGCGACAGAAGTGAAAATATTTTTGATGTAGCGAATACCAAAGAGGTTTGGGCGATTATGAACATCAATGAAGCTGATATTGATAAAATCCATTTGGGTATGAAAGCGGAAGTTTCGACTTTGACATATCCTGACAAAACTTTCTTCGGTAAAATTGACAAAATTTTTAAAATCATTGATCCAAATACCAATGCGATGCAAGCCAAAGTCATTTTGGATAATTCTGACGGTCTACTTATTCCAGATAGTAAAGCAACGATAAAAGTGACTTCTACCGATAGTACGACTGCTCTTGCGGTTCCTTCCAAAGCGGTGATTTATGATGACAACCGCTATTTTGTTGTGGTTTTTAAATCAAGAACTAACATCAAAGTCAAAGAGGTTAAAATTCTTAAACAAGTTGGCGAAGTCACTTACATTTCCGAAGGCGTTGCCGAAGGCGAAGAAGTGATAACCAATAATCAGCTTTTAATCTATCGATCATTAATTGTTTAGAAATTTGATTTAAACTTTCTTTTCATTTTTCTCTTTTTTTGAAAGCATTTAGAGCAATTATTTCTAATTGTTCAGGATGCTACTAACCAACATTTCTGAAAACTTTCAAAAAATTATTATGAACAAATTCATTAAAAATATAATTTCATTTTCATTAAAAAATAAAGTCTTTACTTTTATTTGGGTGGCTATTTTGGCGGTCTCGGGTTTTATCAGTTTTAAAAATATGCCGATTGAAGCATTTCCTGATGTAACCAATACGCAGATTGTTATCATTACCCAATGGAATGGTCGAAGCGCCGAAGAAGTAGAACGTTTTGTGACCACGCCTGTTGAGCTTGCGATGAGCTCGGTTCAGAAAAAAACAAGCGTCCGAAGTACAACAATGTTTGGACTTTCTATTGTTAAAATTCTGTTTGATGACGGCGTAGATGACACCTTTGCGCGGAATCAGGTTAACAACCAACTTCGAACAGTTAGTCTTCCTAACGAAGTCGATCCTGAAGTGCAGCCGCCTTATGGACCAACTGGTGAAATTTTCAGATATACTTTAGAAAGCGAAACCAAAGATTCTCGAGAATTACTAACACTTCAGAATTGGGTGGTTGATCGTGCGCTGCGTGGCGTTCCTGGCGTTGCGGACATCAATGTTTTTGGTGGTCAAGAGAAAGTTTACGAGTTGAGTATCGATCCACGACGTTTGGATAAATATAATTTGACACCGCTACAAGTTTATGATGCTGTGACACAAAGTAACCTGAATGTCGGTGGTGACGTCATCGAAAAAAACGGGCAAGCTTATGTTGTTCGTGGGATTGGACTTGCGAAATCGATCGAAGACATTGAAAATATTAGCATTCAGAATGATAGTGGAAATCCAGTTTTGGTTAAATATATTGCAGAAGTCCACGAGTCGTCGATGCCGCGAGTAGGGCAGGCGTCACTTAACCATCATCCAGATAAAGTCGAAGGAATTGTTGTCATGAGGAAGGGTGAAAACCCACGCGAAGTTCTGGTCGGTGTCAAAGCAAAAATTAAAGAGCTTAACGAAAAGATTCTTCCAAAAGGTGTGAAGATGGTGACATTCTATGATCGCGATGACCTTATGGATTTTACGACAAAAACGGTGATGCATAACCTTATCGAAGGGATTATTTTGGTAACTGTTATTGTTTTTATTTTTATGGCGGACTGGCGAACGACCTTTATCGTGTCGATTATTATTCCGTTGTCTTTGTTGTTTGCGTTTCTGTGTCTTAATCTTGCTGGGATGAGCGCCAATCTTTTATCTTTAGGTGCGGTCGATTTCGGGATTATCATCGATGGCGCCGTCGTCATGGTAGAAGGACTTTTTGTAATGCTCGACCATCGTGCTCATAAATATGGAATGGATCGTTTTAACAAAATGGCAAAAGGCGGTTGGATTAAACAAACCGGAACTGGACTTGGAAAAGCGATTTTCTTTTCAAAATTAATTATCATCACATCTTTATTGCCGATTTTTGCATTCCAAAAAGTTGAAGGCAAAATGTTTTCGCCTTTAGCTTATACTTTGGGATTTGCGTTGGTGGGCGCACTACTTTTTACATTGACTTTAGTTCCTGTTTTATCACATTTACTTTTAAATAAAAATGTAAAAGAAAAAAATAATCTGTTTGTTAATTTTTGGGACAGAATTGTATTAGCAGGATTTTCTTTCACTTTTAAGAATAAACAGAAAAGCATCATTATCGCACTTGGTGTATTGGGAAGTGTTTTGTTTTCTGCAAAATTCCTTGGTACCGAATTTCTTCCACAACTTAATGAAGGCTCGTTATGGATAACTGCGGAGATGCCGATGAGCTCTTCGCTTAAAGAATCTCTGAAAACAGCGGATGAGCTTAAAAAAGATATCATGAGCTTTTCGGAAGTAACTGGCGTTTTGGCACAAACAGGACGTAGTAACGATGGGACCGATCCTAACGGTTTTGGATTCGTGCAGTTTGCGGTTAATCTTGCGCCACGCGATCAGTGGAAGCGCAATATAACTTACGACGAACTTATTGAAGAGATTGATGCTAAGCTTAGAAATTATCAAGGGATAACATTTAATTATTCTCAACCTATTTCCGATAACGTTGCTGAGGCGGTTGCAGGTTTTAAAGCTGAAAATGGTATTAAAATCTATGGCGATAACCTTAATACCTTAGATCGTTTGGCAGAAGATGTTTTAAAATCGATTAAAAATGTTGATGGTGTTAAAGATGCCGGAATTATTAAAAATGTTGGTCAGCCAGAAGTTGTCGTGGTGCTTGATCGTAACAAGATGGCGGCTTATGGCGTAATGGCATCGGATGCGCAAGCGGTTTTAGAAATGGCTTTCGGGGGGAAAACAGCTTCGGAAATGTTTGACGGTGAAAGGAAGTTCCCGATTAGATTACGTTACTCCGAAGAATATCGAAAGAACGAAACCGATATCGCATCGTTGATGGTTCCGACGCAAGATGGTTCCAAAATTCCTTTAAAAGAAATTTCTACTATTGAGAAGGATAACGGCGCGGCGTTTATTTATAGAGATGACATCAAACGTTATATTGGTGTTAAATTTTCTATCCGTGATCGCGACTTGGGAAGCACTATCGCTGATGCACAAAAGAAAGTTGCTGACATCAAATTGCCAGAAGGCTATTCGGTTGGTTGGACAGGGCAGTTCGAAAATCAACAACGTGCGACGCACAGGCTTGGACAAGTGGTGCCGATTAGTTTTATAATGATTTTCTTTTTATTATTTATTCTGTTTGGGAACATGAAAGATTCGTTGTTGGTTTTAGCCAATGTTCCGTTTGCTTTAATAGGCGGGATTTTGGCTCTACATCTCACCAACATGAATTTCGGAATTTCGGCTGGCGTTGGGATGATTGCCTTGCTTGGGATTTGTATCCAAAATGGTGTTATTTTAATAACAGAGTTTCATCATAACGTCAAATTGGGATTAAGTTTGGAGGATTCCATTTTCCAAGGTGTTAAAGTTAGGACGCGTCCCGTGGTGATGACCGCTATGATGGCGTCGATTGGATTATTGCCTGCTGCTTTGTCAACAGGTATTGGCTCTGAGTCACAAAAACCTCTAGCTATTGTTATTATAGGCGGTTTGATAACTGCAACAGTATTAACCTTGTTGATATTCCCGATCATATTTTGGATGTTTAACAGAGGTAAAAAAGAAATATCTTTCGAATAATTTTGAACTAATTAATAATAAGTTTTCGAAAGTGAATTTTTTTTGTAAATTTGCATCTGAAAATTAAATAGGTGTAAATGTTGGTGAATTCTTAAAAAAAATATCAAAAAATATTTTGGTATAAAAAAAATCACTATATTTGCACACCTAAAAATTGAATTTTAAATAATTAAATATTAAAGTCATGGCAAAGGAAACGTTTAATCGTAACAAACCCCACTTGAACATTGGTACTATTGGTCACGTTGACCATGGTAAAACTACTTTAACTGCTGCGATCAGTAAAGTATTAGCTGATAAAGGTCTTGCTGAGAAAAGAGATTTCTCTGCGATTGACTCTGCACCAGAAGAAAAAGAAAGAGGTATTACTATCAATACTTCACATATTGAATACGAAACTGAAAACCGTCACTACGCTCACGTAGACTGTCCAGGTCACGCCGATTATGTTAAGAACATGGTAACTGGTGCTGCTCAAATGGATGGTGCAATCTTAGTATGTGCTGCAACAGATGGTCCAATGCCTCAAACTAGAGAGCATATCCTTCTTTGTCGTCAGGTAAACGTACCTAGAATTGTTGTATTCATGAATAAAGTGGATATGGTTGATGATCCAGAATTGTTAGAACTTGTTGAAATGGAATTAAGAGATTTATTATCTACTTATGACTATTCAGAAGATTCTCCAGTAATCGCTGGTTCTGCATTAGGAGCACTTAACGGTGAGCCAAAATGGGTTGCAACTGTTGATGAGTTAATGGAAGCTGTTGATACTTGGATTGAGCAACCACAAAGAGATCAAGATAAGCCATTCTTGATGCCAATCGAAGATGTATTCTCTATTACAGGTAGAGGTACTGTAGCAACTGGTAGAATCGAGGCTGGTGTTATCAACACTGGTGATCCAGTTGATATCGTTGGTATGGGTGATGAAAAACTAACTTCTACTATTACAGGGGTTGAGATGTTCAGAAAGATCCTAGATAGAGGTGAAGCTGGTGATAACGTAGGTCTATTGTTGAGAGGTATTGAAAAAACTGACATCAAGAGAGGTATGGTAATCGCTAAGAAAGATTCAGTAACGCCACACAAAAAATTCAAAGCAGAGGTTTATATCCTTTCTAAAGAAGAAGGTGGTCGTCACACGCCATTCCATAACAAATACCGTCCTCAGTTCTACGTAAGAACAACTGACGTTACAGGTGAGATCTTCTTACCAGAAGGTGTTGAGATGGTAATGCCTGGTGATAACTTAACTATTACAGTAGAATTGTTACAACCAATCGCTCTTAACGTAGGTCTTAGATTTGCGATTAGAGAAGGTGGTAGAACAGTTGGTGCTGGTCAGGTAACTGAAATCTTAGACTAATCATCTAAATATAACTAAAGTTCCGTAAGGAAACTTGCGGAACTTTTTAATCTACGGGCATCGTCCAATGGTAGGATACCGGTCTCCAAAACCGTTGATCAGGGTTCGAGTCCTTGTGCCCGTGCTAATAAGAATTTTATGAGTTCGCTAATTGATTTTTTGAAAGGTTCTTACACAGAGTTTAAAGATAAGGTGGAGTGGCCGAAGTGGCCAGATTTGCAATCTTCAACTATCGTTGTTGCAATATCTACTGTTATTCTAGCTATGTTTACATTCGGTGTAGATACTTTGTTTAGTACGACAATTAAGAATTTTGTATCTTCTTTAATTAATATATTTAACTAAGGTTTTCTGCGATGGGTGAGTTGAAATGGTATGTGCTGAAAGCAATCAGCGGGCAGGAAAATAAAGTTAAGAACTATATTGAGAACGAAATGAGAAGACTTAACATGGAGTCTTATGTTACTCAGGTCGTTATTCCAATGGAGAAAGTTATCTTAATTAGAAATGGTAAAAAGGTTCCTAAAGAAAGACCTTATTATCCAGGTTATCTAATGGTAGAAGCGGATTTAGTAGGTGAGGTGCCTCACATCATCAAAAACATTCCGGGGGTTATTTCTTTCCTAAGTTTAACTAAAGGTGGAGATCCTGTACCGATGAGAAAATCTGAGGTTAACAGAATGTTAGGTAAGATAGATGAGTTGTCAGAATTTGCAACAGATGTTGAAATCCCTTACGTAGTTGGAGAGAATGTGAAAGTTATTGATGGTCCTTTCAACGGATTTAACGGTACTATCGAAAAAATTCTTGAAGAGAAGAAAAAACTTGAAGTGTCGGTTATGATATTTGGTCGTAAGACACCTATGGAGCTGAGCTTCGTACAAGTAGAAAAAGTAGGATAAAAAAATTATACTATATTTGAAACCACTCGATCGAGTGGTTTTTTTTTATGCTCAATTCTCAAATTAATTCTGATAAAAACTTTCATAAGTACAGTGTTCTGATTGTATTTATTTCCTTTGTTTTTTATATGTCAGTTGGTTTGTGTTTTGGATTAAGTGCCAAGCTGGTCTACCACCCTAATTATATATGTGATCTGTATTTCGGATTTGATAATGCTTTGCATGAAGCAAGTTTTGTTCGACATCCTTTACTTAAACTTATTTCAAAAAGTCTTAATCTTTTGCTGATTGGTTCTAGTGTTAAAACAAGTTCTGTTGTGCTAGTTACGATTTGTTCCAGTTTATTAAGTCTTCAGAATTTGTTCATTTTTAAAATTTTAAATAAAATTGTTGGTTTAACAACTACAAGTTCACTTTGGTTAAGCTTGTTTTTCATGACTTTTGCTGGGAATTTGCTGCTAAGTTTCACTTTCGATTCTTATGTGTTTACGAGTTGTGTATTGCCAATTTTCTTTTATTACTTTTTTAAAGGAGAAAAGGAAAACAAAGAATTGTCGACGCCATTATTTATTTTGTCAACCGTTATTGTTGCTGGTATTACGGTTTCCAATTTTTTTAAAATACTATTAGTTTCTTTTTTGTCTAAGTTTAAAAAAGATTATTTATCAAAACTATTTCTAATTGGTTGCTCGTTTTTAGGTATTTTTATTGTGTTTTATGACAAGATTCAAGCTTCTTTAAGTTTTATGAAGTCACATTTATACGGACCAAGTTTTGATTTCAGTTATTACTTTCAATTCTTTTTGGGAAGTGTTTTTGTAATACCAAGAGTTGTAACAACTAGAATCTTGTATATCGATGGATGTAGTATTGATGCAGTCATTGGTGGTTCTTATTCGGCGATATTTCCAAATGTTTTATACTATAGTTTGTTTTTATTTTTAGTTTTTATTGTTTTAAAAAATAGAAGTAATATATGGATGCGCTTTTTAATTGTAAGTTTCTTGGTTGATATTGTTATCCATGTTGTTTTCGGTCTGGGCATTCACGAAGCTTATATATTTACTGGTAATTATGCTTTTATTTTTCCAATTATTTTCGGAATAGAATTTAAAAATATTAGTTCTCATAAATTCAGAAAACTATACGTTGGTATTTTGATGTTTTTCTTTGTTGGTTTTGCTATTTTGAATAGTCAATCACTTTACGAATTGTATCATTTTGCTTTGTATTTCTACAAAAATTAAAAACTTATTGATTTTTAACGATTTGGTGTTTGTAGATTAAAAAATATTTTATAATTTTGCAATCCGAAATACCATCTTGTTAGGTGAGACAACAATATGGTATGAATAAATAATGCTTCCAAATTCATTAATTATTCACACAAAAACAAATCAAAATGGCTAAGAAAGTCTTTAAAATGGTTAAGCTTCAGGTGAAAGGAGGTGCAGCAAACCCTTCGCCACCAGTAGGTCCAGCATTGGGTTCTGCAGGTGTTAACATCATGGAGTTTTGTAAACAATTTAACGGAAGAACTCAAGACAAGCCAGGACAAGTTTTACCAGTAGTTATTACGGTTTACGAAGATAAATCTTTCGAATTCGTAATCAAGACTCCTCCAGCAGCTATTCAGTTGATGGAGGCATCTAAGGTAAAGAAAGGTTCTGGAGAACCAAACAGAAACAAAGTAGGATCTGTATCTTGGGATCAAGTTAAAAAAATCGCTGAAGATAAAATGGCAGACCTTAACTGCTTTACAATCGATTCAGCTTTAAGTATGGTTGCAGGTACTGCAAGATCTATGGGATTAAGAGTAACAGGAACTAAACCAACAAACGCGTAAGAATTATGGCAACATTAACAAAAAAGCAAAAGGAAGCTTTAGCAAAAGTAGAAAAGAACAAAGTTTATTCTTTAGAAGAAGGTTCTGCTTTAGTGAAAGAAGTAAACACTGCAAAGTTTGATGCTTCTGTAGATATCGCTGTAAGATTAGGCGTTGATCCAAGAAAAGCTAACCAAATGGTAAGAGGTGTTGTATCTCTTCCTCATGGTACTGGTAAGGATGTTAAAGTTCTTGCTTTAGTAACTCCAGATAAAGAAGCTGAAGCTAAAGAAGCTGGTGCTGATTATGTAGGTCTTGATGAGTACTTACAAAAAATAAAAGATGGTTGGACAGATGTTGACGTTATCGTTACTATGCCAGCAGTTATGGGTAAACTAGGTCCTTTAGGACGTGTGTTAGGTCCAAGAGGTCTAATGCCTAACCCAAAATCTGGTACTGTTACAATGGAAGTAGGTAAAGCAGTTTCTGAAGTGAAATCTGGTAAAATCGACTTCAAAGTTGATAAATATGGTATTATCCATGCTGCTATCGGTAAAGTATCTTTCGATGCTGATAAAATCAAGGAAAATGCTCAGGAATTGATCCAAACTCTAATGAAGTTAAAGCCAACCGCGGCTAAAGGTACTTACGTTAAGTCTATCTACCTTTCTTCTACTATGAGTCCAGGTATTGCCATTGACACGAAATCTGTAAACTAAAATCGAGAAGAAATGACAAAAGAAGAAAAAGTATTAGTAATACAAGATATAAAAGATCTACTACAAGATGCTAAAGTTGTTTATGTAGCTGATCTTGAAGGATTGAATGCTGGTCAGACTTCAGATTTTAGAAGACAAGCTTTCAAGCAAAATATCAAAGTAAAAGTTGTTAAAAATACACTTTTACAAAAAGCTATGGAGCAAGTTGAAGGTGTTGATTATTCTGAAATGTTCCCAACTTTCAAAGGGAATTCAGTAGTAATGATCGCTGAAACCGCTAACGCTCCTGCAAAATTAATCCAAGGATTCAGAAAGAAAGCTGAAAAACCAGCACTTAAGTCTGCATTCTTACAAGAGACTATCTACGTTGGTGATAACAACCTAGACACTCTTGCTAACATCAAGTCTAAGGAGGAGATGATCGGAGAAATCATTGGATTACTTCAATCACCAATCCAAAGATTGGTTTCTGCATTACAAAACAAAGCAGAAGGTGCTACAGAAGTAGAAGCGCCAGCTGTAGAAGAAGTAAACGCAGAAGAAGCTCCAGCTACAGAAACTCCTGAAGCTAGCGCAGAATAATTAAACTCAAAACAATCAAATAAGTTCAACAAACAAAACATTAATACAATGTCAGATTTAAAAAATTTAGCGGAAACGCTTGTAAACCTAACTGTAAAAGACGTTAACGAATTAGCTACAATCCTTAAAGATGAGTACGGAATTGAGCCTGCTGCTGCTGCTGTAGTTGTAGCTGCTGGTGGTGCTGGTGATGCTGCTGAGGAAAAAACTGAATTCGACGTAATCCTTAAGTCAGCTGGTGCTTCTAAATTAGCTGTTGTTAAATTAGTAAAAGATTTAACTGGTGCTGGTCTTAAAGAAGCTAAAGATATCGTAGACGGAGCTCCTTCTCCAATCAAAGAAGGTGTATCTAAAGACGAAGCTGAAGCTCTTAAGAAACAACTTGAAGAAGCTGGTGCTGAAGTAGAATTGAAGTAATCATTACTCAATAATATAATAGAAGCGACAGGTTTACACCTAGTCGCTTTTTTTATGTTAAGTTTTGTTATTGTTGATACTAAGCCATTATTTTTATTACTTTTGCAAAATGAAAAAAAGTTTATTGCCTACCTCGGTGCAAGCAAGAGATTATGCCAATTTAAATTTTAAATTGTGGCAGTTTTCTCTTTTATTCTTCTTTTTTTCATTAGGCTCTTTTTCTGTTTCGGCTCAAGAAATAAGCCATAATGAGTCTGCTCCTCCAGGAATTGTAGTGGTTGGAGACGCGGTCATCTATTCCAAAGATGAATCCTTCAACCAGCAGATATCTAAAAGCAAAAGCATACAGCAATACTCAAAAGTCGTTAAGCTTAACGACGATGAGATCAAACTTATTGCTAAAAATTCTACAACCGAATCTCCTGCAAAGCAAAGCGCGGAAGAACTTCATCCGAAAAAGAAACTGTTGGTTTCTAAAGAAGAAAAAATGGCGAAATCACTAGCTGATTTGCCAAAAAAAGAAATCACTTTGAAGATTTCTAATGGTCTTGATGGTAGTCGCTTCTTAACAGGAAAGAGATCTGGAGATATTTCTTTTATTTCACCAAATAACGATTATCAATATTTTAAATGCATTGTTCTTTCTAATGAGCAGTCCAAAACCGTTTCATTAGATTTTCTTTATTCGGCGGATTATTTTTATACTCATAGTAATTACAACTTAAAAACCAATCCAGTTGGCTATTCTGTCAGGCCACCGCCGGATTTAATTTAATCATAAGTTTTTTACTAGACATTTTCTTTGCGAATAATTTTCCAAGGCAAATTATATATTTATTAATAATAATCTTTTATGAAAAAATTAAATCTACTTTATATATCAGTATTTCTACTTATGACTAGTGGAATGCTATTTTCTCAAGCCGCCGCAGACAGACTTTATTTATCAACTGCGTCAACTGGTAGAGTTTATGATATAACAGGTGGAGCTTCGCCAATACTTCTAACAATACCTAATTCAAGTGGAACACCTTCAAATATAAGCAACTTAGCTGTTGGTTATGATCAGCCTGGCGGGAATCCATCAACACTTGTTTTCATTAATTCTAATATTGCAGCAGGTTCTACATTGTATAAAAATGGAACTGCTATATCTGGAACTACTATTCCTGGTGTAGAAATTGGAGGGATAGCAACCAATAACGTTCCAGGTCCTTATTTTGGAAATGTTTATGGTTTCCGATCTGGTACCAAGACTCTTTACCCAATTTATCCATCCGGATCTGCTATACCTATTACCAGTACAGATACTGATTGGAATAATGGAACTACGTTTGGAACCGATACATTCTTTGATTATCAGAATAATATATACATGTTTGTGAATAATGGCACAGCAAGATATCTTTTCAAAATTTCTATTGCTACGGGGGTTGCGACAAAAGCTATTTCTACAGCTATTACTGGACAGGCGGATCAGACTAATTTACCTACATCAAGAGGGATTCAGGGGATGGCCTATCTACAAGGGTATGTATATATTGCAAGTGTTAATACAACCAATAATAATATTGAAATCCGTAGAATTAATATCTATGATGGTACTTCAATATTATCAGCTACTTATACTAGTTCTTCTTATTCCAATCTCGATTTAGCGTCAGTTCCTTATTATGTCCCTTTTACATTAACATGTAGTGGTATTACACAAAGCCCTACAACACCATTTGTTGAAGGTGTTGCAAGCAATGGCGAAAGATCTCTTAATATTCCAATTACTAATGTTTATGGACCTGGAACATATACTATAAATATTTCTGGAGCTAATTTTAACAGCTCATATACTACTACTGTAACCTCTACAACCACTTCTATTTCTGTTCCTCTTGTATATGATGGAGGAGGGAGTTCGGGAACACGAACAATAAGCGTTAACCTGAACGGAAGCACAACTGCTTGTAGTGTAAATGTTGTTGTAGAAAAAGATACTGATAAAGATACTATTCCGGATTATCAAGATTTAGATTCTGATAATGATGGTATATTAGATATTTTTGAATGTGGAGATGCAGTAGGAACTGTTAATTATAATACTTCAAACGGAACTACGGTTAACTTCTCTGCGCCTGCTGCAGATTTAGGATTTATCTTTGATGTTTACACATTAGATAATTCATTTACACTGAATATAAATGGTACAAATTTAACAACAAGTGAATTGCAGTTTCAGCCGGATCAAACGGATAACGTAAGGTTTTTTAATGGAGATCGATATGGTATTGGAAGCATACCCCATATTTATAACATGACAGGAAATGCTACTAATCCACTTGTTAGAATTATTATTCATAAAAATGGATCGGTTAATATGTATGGTAGTAAAGTTAGTGGAGGTCAGTTGTTTCCTCTTCAGCTTTATAATGGAAATACATTTAATAATATCACTTGGAATAGGACAGGATCTAACACGGTTATTCTAAGTCAGATCGTTCAAGGACCTACCTATATTACTGGAAGAGCAAATGGAGTCAAAAATGGTTTCTGTGATCCAGATAATGACGGTATTTCCAATCAGTTTGACGTAGATTCAGACAATGATGGTTGTGCAGATGCTTTGGAGGGGTCAGAATTTGTAAGAAGAACTCACATCCATTCATTATCTCTACCTATAACAGATGCGAATTATCCATACCGTGGTCAAATAAAAGTGACTTATAATGGCACAACAACGGGTACTCCGGCTCAGATCATTAGTACATCTACGGGAGCTAACGGAGTTCCTCAATTGGTGAATGTTGCAGGAAGTAACTTGAATACAACTACAAACCCATCCAACTTAGCAGGTATTTCTGACAATACAGATGGTACGGCTGATATTGGTCAAAATTTTGGAAGTTCTCAAAATAGTTTTGTAAGAGATCCAGATTGTGATCGTTGTTTCCGCCCTGCTACGACTACAGGAACAACATTGCCTACTAAACACGGTATTACTGCACTTGCTAGAGCTGGAGGTAATACTGGTGAATGGCCAGTTAGAATGAACGGAGCATATACAGTATTAGACGCGAAAACAAAAGGTTTCGTGATCAACAGAGTTCCGACTTCTGCATTGTCCTCTATTATTGGAGTAACAGGAATGATGGTATATGACACAACTGTCAATTGTCTTAAGATTTATGACGGGACATCTTGGAACTGTTATACTAAACAAACTTGTAATGATTCAAATCCATAATTAAGATGAAAACATATATAACATCACTAATAATTTTAGTTTCTAACCTTAGTTTTGCTCAAGTTACTATTGGTAAAGCGAGTCCATATACAGCGGCTAACGCAACAGTGTCCTTAGAATTTGGAAATGCAGCTGGAGGCGCGAGAGGAGTTGTATTGCCTTGGGTGACTTCTGCAGCAGGTGTAACTTCTGCAGTTCCAGGAACTATAATTTTTGATAGTACTGATCAGAAAGTTAAATTTGGAACTGCAGCTACAGCTAATGCAACTGCTGTGACTAGTTGGGGAGATTTGTCGGCAGGTGCCTATGCACCAACAACAGCCAACGTTCCAGATACTAATACTGAAAATTCAACAGCGAAAACCTTGATTGGTGGAACGCCGGCTACAGATACAACTTCTGGGATTTTGGTCTTAGGGGATACAAATAAAGCGATGATCTTACCGAGAGTGAATTCACACACAGATATCGTCAATCCAACAGCTGGAATGATGGTCTATGTAACCGGAACACAGCAATTGGCTTTGTACAACGGTAGAGAATGGACTTTCTGGACTAAGCCTTAAGATTTTAAATCTAAATATTTCTAAACCACTTCTTTGTGAAGTGGTTTTTTTCTTTCCAAAAAAAACCGCCATTAAACTTGAAAAAAGTAAATGACGGTCAAGTATTTTTAGACTTTGCCTAAACCGAACTCAGGTTATTTTACGAATGGTATTGCTTATTCAATAATCATTATAAATTTTGAGCCATTATTTAATCATTATCAATCCGTATCCATTTTCCGTTTTCTACGCCTTCATAAAAATGATCGTTATGGTAGAGTATCGCACCTACTGCATGAGGTTTTGAGGCTGGAAGTCCTGTTAAAGTCTCAGGTGAAGCATTGCTGTTTCTAAGCAGGAAAATATCTGTACCTTCTTTAACAATAATGCCAGTTTCTGGGATGAAGCGTGCTATATTGAGATCCAAAGAAGGAATTGTAATGCTAATCGGGGATGCCTCTGCGAGTCTTTTTGCTCCCTTACTTGCTGTACATCCCATCAATTCGGTGCCATACATCTGAACAACTCCGGGTGTTGGGCAATCAGGATTAATTTGAACAACAATATCTTTATTACTAATAACAACTGGACAAGCCATTCCATTAGCAAAACGAATCCCTTTCAGATGATACACAAAAGTGCCCGCGACATTTCTCGGATGATTAATTGTTGCAACCCCATTTGTATTGGAAGTGATTTCCATATCGGGACCGTTGTTAATACTGTATGTAAAGATATAGGTCTGGCTGGTCTGGCTTCCTTTGAAAATAACGGGAACATTTCCCATAGGCAACTGGGATACACTAGTAGTAGACACAGTAGTATTATCTACAGGTAAAGCAACAGAAGAAACCGTAAAGTTTTCTGTAATGTTACATCCGTCTTGGCTGTAAGTTACATTTACCTTGTAGCTTCCCGGTTGGGTAAAGGTAACAATAGGCTGAGTACTGATCACCACATCAGGTGTTCCCATCTTTGTCCACGTATAAGTTGCATTAGGGTCTGTACCAAATAAAGCTGATCCATCATAGGTTTTGGGGAAATCAGAAGCACAAAGTGTTTTACTCCCAAATCCCGCAGCCTGTACATTGGTGGGTACAATAGTAAGGTTGTTGGTGTTACCCAAATCCTGACTGTTTCCATAGGCATTTACAGTTCTTGAAAAATTCATATCCTGAATAGAAGCGTAAAACAATGTATAGCTTGCTGCCATATTCAAATTGATAAGACTTTGCCCGGAATCTGCTGTCCTACTTATATTGATCCTGTTGCATGGTGTTCCTGTCATAAACAGGTTTTCGGAAATGTTTTGTCCCGAAGCTATTTTATAATTTCCGGGAGAGAAGTACAGAGTCTTATAATTCCCAGCAGAAGCCAGCGTACTGGTTGCCGAAGGCGTCAGGATTCCCAGGAAAGTTACCTTGTTGAAGTTGTGTATTGTTGTTCCCGCATTAAATATTCCGTTTTTGTTGATGGTAATATCGCCAAAGCTATTCTGGTTCGGAACATTGATGACAAAGTTACCGGTTGCTATCTTAGCATTCGCGGCATTTATCGTTACAGGATAATTGTTACCTGATGAAATAACAATACCGCTACCTGATGAAGCATCAGTAATTACGGATTGTCCGAAATCCAATACCTGATTAATGTTCTGTGTGTAATGGAACTGCAACCCATAATTATTAATATCCATTGCATAGGCATTGGTTTTGAAACCTTTTACATTCGTTCCGTATATTGAACCTTTATAAGGGCTCTGAAGCTCAAAATAATCCTGAGACGCGTTTATGCTAATCCTCATTCCCATTACTCCTTTAGTGTCAATATACCTGGTTTGTCCAGGTGTGGTACTTTGCGGCATAGTAACGTCAATAGAAGAGCCAAGTGTTGTATTGTTTTGTAATACAAGGTTTCCATAAACTAGAAGATTTCTCTCAATAGAATATGTAGCTCCATTTATTAATGGAGAATTAGGATCACTGTTAAAAGTGACATTATTGGCAAGGGAACTTTGATTACCGCCAACGATTACGGTTTTGTGTGTCGTCGTGAAACCTGAATTAGCATCAAAAAACACATTGTCTTTTGCGCTGGGGAAACCGCAACTCCCGACAGGAGTTCCGCCGGAGGTTAGCGACCAATGATTTCCGTCATTCCAGTTACCTTGCCCTCCTACCCAATACAAATCCTTGGAAGGAGATGCAACAAAATTAATCCCAGAGTTTCCGCCCACATTCGTACTTTCGGTCGCGGTGTAGCTTTGTCCGTCGGAAGATGATATATAGTTTAACCTTACTCGGTAGATGATAAAATCTGTAGTATTGTATGCAGGGATAATGATTTGCCTTAGCGCATTTTTATATCCCCGTATCAGCAGCTGATCCGCATCCGTACATCCTCCCTGCAACAACATAGACTGGTTTACCTTGATATTATTTGCCAGCTCAATGATATTTGATCTCTCAATGTTCAGTTGATTTACTTCCTTCAGACTGGCAAATCTTACAGTCGCGTATGTAGTAGTTATAGGGGTGCTACTATTACTATTTGTTAAAATATTCAGAAGATTTACTTTGGTATTTGGTAAATCAATAGTGGTCAAAAACTGGTCAGTATAATTGCTATAATAACCGCGTATATCGATCCTCTCAAAATAATGAGCAAGAGAATTGGTTTTAATAGAACCACCTTTCAAAATACTATTAAGCGAATTAACTGGGGTTTGCGGACTAATATTAATCGTGCTTGCAGAAATATCTGATCCGTCTAATAGGATTTCTGTTCCGGTTGTGGAGAGTTGATTCAGCCTCAACACCGTACCGCTAAGATCCAGCCTAGCAATATACTGTTGATTAATTGAGCCAGATGACATATCTACAGCTTCTGTCCCGTGATGCACTTTCCAGTTGGCATTATCCGTAAAAATTAAATTTGCACCTGCTCCGTTCGGGTACACCGATTTGTTGATGCCTGCCGGCTTATTTCTGTTAATCAGGGTAAACCCAGGGTTGTTGTTGTATACGGCTCCATATCCGGGATATAGTGTAAGATCACCGTTTATATAAGTCTGATAACTATTATTATTTGTAATATTAAAAATTGCAGTTGCTGGAAGCCCACTAAATGTCATATTATTAACATAAACGGGATTTTGTGTTTCAACATTCGTTGTACCAACCGTAGCAATTCCAGAATATTCATCAAAAAATACATTATCGTATAGCGAAGGAATCCCACAAGTGCTGGTAGCTCTTGCCGGGGAAGAATCCAGAGACCAGTGATTGATATCATTCCAATTGCCAGAGCCACCTTTCCAATAAAAGTTTTTGGGAGCAGGTAATGTGAAATTTACACCGCTATTGCCTGTATTATTTATAGAATTGTTGGCATTAATAGGATTGGAACCAGCAACCGGTGTCACATAGGACGCACGGATATAAGAAACTGATAAACGATTAAGCTCTACAAAACCATTACCGTTAATAGTATTTCCTAAAATAAGATTACTGTTTCCTGCTCCTGTAAAGGATTTTACGATATCGCAATCCAAACGCTTATACAAAAAGGTGTCGGTAACAGTCAAATTAGTAAGTAGATTAATAACCAAATCAACTGCTGTATTAACATTAAAATTCTTTACGAAATCAGTTCCTGTAAAAGATATTTTATTTCCAGCGTTGACATTCAATATATTAGTTGTTGCATCGGTAATGCTAATATCTGTCCCAGAATTTATCTGGAACAAATTGGATTTTACCGCTGAAAAAGTACCTGTTGCTGTACCCTCCATATAGAGATTGCCAAAGAAATGATTAGCATGAGTATAGGTGTCTTTTTTACCATTGTACTCTTTTGCAATATATAGTGTAGAAGCTGGTGCATTTACAGGCTGCTGGGTGTACATCCAAAGCGTAGGGGTACGGATGAGCGTATGATCTATGAATACAGATTTACCTCCAAGATAAACAGAGTTTGCATTAATCTTTGTACTATTGGCATATAGATTGGCAGGTTGCCAAATACCATTGTTCATTACATTGAAGCTAAAACCTTCCACTACCTCTACATCATAAGGTGCTGCCCAGCTTGCCGGTTGCAAGTGAAAATTGTCATTTGCCAACTCACTTACATATAAGGTCTTAATTTTCTGCCCTTCAAAGCTCAGATAACGGTCTATCGGCGGATCTGCAGGACTAATTTTAAAAAAGCTAAACGTTGCGTTGGAAGCTGTCATATCTTTTTGTAAATAAAGACTCCCGTAAATATTGACATAAGAAAACCCAGGATTAAATACAGGGTTTCCGGGAGTATTGTTCCAGGTCATATTACGAACCTCCAATGAGGTAGAACTTCCTGTCAGGGTATTATTACCTGCTGTAAAGCCAGATTTCTCATCAAAGATGACATCATCAAATCTTGTTGGCAGACAATTCGCAGACGTTCCTCCAGAAATGAAAGACCACTTGGCATAATCATCCCAATTGCCACCACCTCCAATACGGTAAAAAGTCCGGGATGCTGCGCCGACAAAGCTGATATTCCCCGTATTGCCGCCATTATCTATTGCCGCCGTTACAGAAGCTCCTCCAGTAAGTTTTACGTTCTGAAACATATATCTCGGAAAATCGATAACTGCACCGCCATTAGCCGTTGCTGGGATGACGACATTGCCCCCTGTAAGTCTAGGAATTGTACCAGCGCAGGAAGCATTAGCAATAAGGTTTTGATTTACTTTGAATTCGTCACCAGATGCAGACGAAATAAAGTAATTCCCGCCATTCAATATAAGATTGTCGATATTATATTTCCCCGTAGAAAAAGCACTATTTCCACTACCTAATGTAAGATTGGAAATGTCATTTCGTAATGCATAAAAATATCGGTTACCATCTCCTCCCATTGTCAGAGTCCCCACTTTCAGCGTCGCTATATTATTGGTAGGTGTACTGCTTCCAATATAAGTCCAAGAAGAATTGCTAGTTGGTATGTTTAGGTTTCCGATCTCATATCCTCCCGTACCTGTGGAAGTTTCTAATGCGGCATTCGATACTCCCGTAATATTTTCTGTTTTCAGGTAAGTACCTACCGTAATTTTCTTTGTGAACGATATATTTTTTACATTCTGTGTTGTTGGAAAGCTTAAGGAATATGCTGTGATGGAAGCTTGCGTAAGATTGACATTTGCATTAAAGGTCGAAGTTGCGGCTGTACTATAACTAAGTGATTTCAATTGCGACGTTCCAAAATCGGATACCGCAGAAGAGGTATAGGTAATTTCGCGATCTACAGTTATATTTTTGTTGTTAGAGTCTAGGGATGCACTTTCTCCTACATTAAAAGAGAAATAGCCGTTGCTGTTAAAATCATTGATTAACTTAAAACTACCATTTCCCAAAAAGTTAACGGAGGAGAGATAAGTCGTAGAAATCCAACTCAGATCTATAAGTTTTCCTGTAATATCTATAAGGTTAGGCAATGTATTCCCGCTATCGGAATAGAGGTTAAATGTTATATTATAGTATGCAGCTATATTTCCTCGCCATTTTAAGTTTCCATAAATGTTTAATATGCTTCCTGGTGAAAAACGGATACTACTGGAAAAGTTATCATCTACAATGAAGTTTTTACAGGTGGCAGAAGGTGAGACGTTTAAAGTAACTCCCGAAGCTGTAAAACCGCTGTTGTTGTTAAAAAAAACATTGTCATATTTGGAAGGAATAATAGTCGCTTGTGGTCCCGATGACGAGCCGATCCGCCAATGGTTGAGGTCACTCCAGGATCCTGCACCGCCAACCCAATAGTAATCACTTTGTGCAAGGATCTGTTGACAGAGAGCCAGAAAGAAAATGAGATATAGTTTTAGTTTCATTTGATCAGAATTACATTAAATAAAGAATTGAAGAATAGTTAATCTTCAACTGAATAAATAGATTGTACAGAATTAATTTTGGATTATTTTCCTTTATTCAGGAGTTCTATTTCTTTTTGTAATTCTTTGATTTTGATATTCTGATCCTGAGCATTTTTCAGTAAAATAGGAATCAGTTCGTTATAGTTTACCGATTTATAGGTTTCCGAATCGCTGTTTACGATATTGGGAAGTACTTTTTCTACTTCCTGAGCGATAAGCCCGTATTGAAGCTGGGCATTTCCACCTTTCTTTTTTCCGTTCTCGTTCCAGAAATAAGAAACAGGATTTAGTTTTAATATTATTTCATCTGCATTTGTAATCGGAGTGATGTTTTGTTTTAATCTTGCATCCGAATTATAGTCCACTGCGCTGGCTTTCACCGTTCCTGCAACATCCAGCTTTGCTGATGGATTCGCAACGCCAATCCCAACACTTCCAACACCGGAGAAGACAAGGTTTTTGCCATTCAGTTCTACATTTCTGGCTGCTTGTGCGGTGGTAATTGTACCATCGGCGGTATAAATATTAGATGTAAGTCCACCAATAGTTTCCCAAATGCTGCCGTTCCAATAATAATATCCGGCTTGTGTAATTTTATCAACTTTAGCATTAGAAACCGCAGGGGCAGAAGTAGCATAAATCATTAAAGATTCGGTTCCTGATTGCAGATTATCGGTCATGGTTTTTATTTGATCTCCCGTTAATCTCGGGATAATGAGTCCTTCGGCTTGGGTATCACCATTGGTCTTGGCGACCACTTCCAGAGTGGACTTTGGTGTTGTGGTGTTGATGCCGACTTGCGCAAATATATACGTGCAGGTGATGCTTGCTACAATTGAGTAGAATTTTTTCATGAAGGTAGTTGATTGGTTTGATTTATAGATCAGATATTTTTTTTAAATTCAGTAGGTTAGTTTTCAAAAAAAATCTTGCTTCGTGACAATTTCGCAAGCCTTAAATAAGATAAATTTTTTAAGAGAAATAAACATTTTGTTATTTGTTGCAAAGATAAAAAAAAAGTAAATTTTCTAGTAATAAAACAATGCTTCGCATAATTTTATTAAAAATAATATTTATCAGGTATTATTGATTCACAGTTTCTGTTTCGTATGAGTTTTATTTTATTACAGTATTTTGCAGGTGTAAAGAGTTGTTCTTTAATTATTTAATTTACAATAAAAAGCCTTGTTTTTGTTAATTCGTTAATGGCTTTAGGGTTTTAACGGGTTGCGTTTTTGTTAAACAGATGCTTTTACATAAATTAGGTTTGGAATTATCGCTTTTAAATGTTGATCAGGAAAAAAGTATTTATTAATATTTTCTTGCAATTCAGCATGTAAAGTTGTATCTTTGCACCTCATTTTGGGCTTAAAAAATAAATTTATCTAGTGACAATTTTTGTAAAACTCTTGTGTCTTCGGCTACAAGGGATTTTGTTGTTTTTGTAAGTTTTTATTTGTTTCCCAAAATTTTAATTAGAAAAGAATATTTTGCATTACGTTGTGAAAAGATATACCAGCGTTGCTTAGAATTAGAATCGAGAACTAAGATAAAGATTTAAAACCAATTCTGATAGCCCAAAAATCGAGTGTTTTTCATCTTTTTCAGACTTCTTCTTCTGCTTCGATATTTTTGAGATAAACAAAATATTTTTTAACCTTTTTCTTGTAATTTTATGAGTGAAACACAGGCAAATTCAAAAATCAAAGGGACTGAAAGAATCAACTTTTCTTCTGCGAAAGGTAAGATTGTAACGCCTGACTTTTTGGATATCCAAATCCAGTCTTTCAAGGATTTTTTCCAGTTAGACACGCTTCCTGAACAACGTCTTAATGAGAGCCTTTATGCTACGTTCCAGGAGAATTTTCCAATTACAGATTCTAGAAACCAATTCGTTTTAGAATTCTTAGACTATCTAGTAGATTCGCCACGTTATTCTATCGACGAGTGTGTTGAGAGAGGTTTGACGTACAGCGTTCCGTTAAAAGCTAGACTGAAATTGTATTGTACAGATCCAGAACACGAGGACTTCCAAACGGTTGTTCAGGACGTTTATTTAGGGCCAGTTCCTTACATGACGCCTTCAGGATCTTTCATCATCAATGGAGCTGAGCGTGTTATTGTAACACAGTTGCACAGATCTCCAGGTGTATTCTTCGGTCAAACTTACCACGCGAATGGTACAAAGTTGTATTATTCAAGAATTATCCCTTTCAAAGGATCTTGGATGGAATTTACAACCGATATCAACAGCGTAATGTATGCGTATATCGACCGTAAGAAAAAGTTACCTTTAACAACGCTTCTTAGAGCGATTGGTTATGAGTCTGATAAAGAGATTCTTCAGATTTTTGACCTTGCAGAAGAGGTTAAAGTTAACAAAGCAAACCTTAAAAAAGTACAAGGTAGAACTTTGGCAGCGAGAGTATTGAATACTTGGTTCGAGGATTTCGTTGACGAAGATACAGGTGAGGTTGTTTCTATTGAAAGAAATGAAATTATCCTTGACCGTGAGACTGTTCTAGAAAAAGAACATCTTGATATTATTTTGGAATCTGGGGTTAAGACAATTCTTATCCACAACGAAAATTCTAACGAATTCTCAATCATCCAAAATACATTACAGAAAGACCCAACTAACTCTGAGAAAGAAGCCGTAGAATATATCTACCGTCAGCTTCGTAACGCAGATGCACCAGATGAGGAAACTGCTAGAGGAATTATCGAAAAATTATTCTTCTCAGAGCAACGTTACTCTTTAGGTGAAGTTGGTCGTTACAGATTGAATAAAAAATTAGGTCTTAATATCGCTGAAGATATTCAAGTTTTAACAAAAGAAGATATTATCTCTATCGTTAAACACTTGATCGAGTTGGTAAACTCTAAAGCTGAAGTTGATGATATCGACCACTTATCTAACAGAAGAATTAAAACAGTTGGTGAGCAATTATCAGGACAATTCGGTGTTGGTCTTTCAAGAATCGCTCGTACGATTAAAGAAAGAATGAACGTTAGAGATAACGAAATCTTTACACCACTAGATCTTGTTAATGCTAAAACTTTAACATCAGTTATTAATTCATTCTTTGGTACCAACCAGCTATCTCAGTTCATGGACCAGACCAACCCACTTTCAGAAATCACGCACAAGCGTAGACTTTCTGCACTAGGGCCTGGCGGTTTATCAAGAGAAAGAGCAGGTTTCGAGGTTCGTGACGTTCACCACACGCACTACGGACGTATCTGTCCAATCGAGACGCCAGAAGGACCAAACATTGGTTTGATCTCTTCATTGGGTATCTATGCAAAAATTAACCAATTAGGTTTCATCGAAACACCTTATCGTCAAGTAGAAAACGGGAAAGTAGATTTGGACAGCGCGCCAATTTACCTTAACGCAGAAGACGAAGAAGATAAAGTAATCGCACAAGCGAACGTTGAGATGAAGGATGATGGAGAAATCTCTACAGATCGTGTTATTGCACGTCTAGATGGTGATTATCCAGTTGTTGAGCCCGCGCAAGTTGACCTTATCGACGTTGCACCTAACCAGATTTCTGGTATTTCGGCTTCATTGATTCCTTTCTTGGAGCATGATGATGCGAACCGTGCGTTGATGGGATCTAACATGATGCGTCAGGCCGTTCCTCTACTTAGACCACAAGCACCTATCGTTGGTACAGGTCTAGAAAAGCAAGTTGCTAGAGATTCTAGAATCTTAATCAATGCTGAAGGTACTGGTACTGTAGAATATGTTGATGCTAACAAGATTACTATTAAATATGACAGAAGCGAAGATCAAGATCTAGTTTCTTTCGATACAGGTACTAAAACTTATAACTTAACTAAGTTTAGAAAAACCAACCAATCTACAACAATCACATTGAAACCAATCGTAAGAGTTGGTGACGTTGTTGAGAAAGGTCAAGTCCTTTGTGACGGTTACGCAACTGAAAACGGAGAATTAGCTTTGGGTAGAAACTTGGTAGTTGCTTTCATGCCTTGGAAGGGTTACAACTTTGAGGATGCAATCGTAATTAACGAAAAAGTAGTTCGTGAGGACTGGTTTACGTCAATCCACGTTGATGAGTATTCGCTAGAAGTTCGTGATACCAAATTAGGTATGGAAGAATTGACAGCAGATATCCCTAACGTTTCTGAAGAGGCTACTAAAGACCTTGACGAAAACGGAATGATCCGTATCGGCGCAGAAGTTAAGCCTGGTGATATTTTGATTGGTAAGATTACACCAAAAGGTGAGTCAGATCCAACACCAGAAGAAAAACTTCTTCGTGCAATCTTCGGTGATAAAGCTGGTGATGTTAAAGATGCTTCGTTGAAAGCTGACTCTTCTTTAAGAGGTGTTGTTATCAACAAGAAGTTGTTCTCTAGAAACATTAAAGACAAAAAGAAAAGATCTGAAGAGAAAATCAAACTTGAAGAAATCGAAAATACTTACAAAGCTAAATTCGATGATTTAAGAAATACTTTGATCGAAAAACTTAACATTTTAGTATCAGGAAAAACTTCACAAGGTGTTAAAAATGACTTGGATGAAGAAGTAATCGGTAAAGGTGTTAAATTCACTCAGAAGTTATTGACAAGCGTTGAGGATTATGTTAACATTAGTGGTTCTGACTGGACAGTTGATGTTGACAAGAATGAATTAATCAAACAATTAATCCACAACTATAAAATTAAGTATAACGATATCCAAGGTGTGAAAAATAGAGAAAAATTCGCACTTTCTATCGGAGACGAACTTCCTGCAGGTATCATGAAGTTGGCGAAAGTCTATATCGCTAAAAAACGTAAACTAAACGTTGGTGATAAGATGGCAGGTCGTCACGGTAACAAAGGTATCGTATCAAGAATCGTTCGTGAAGAGGATATGCCATTCTTAGAAGACGGAACACCAGTAGATATCGTATTGAATCCACTTGGGGTACCTTCTCGTATGAACATTGGTCAGATCTACGAAACCGTTCTTGGTTGGGCTGGTAAGAAGTTAGGATTGAAGTTCGCAACACCAATCTTTGATGGTGCAGAGCTAGATCAGATTACTGAATACACAGACAAAGCATCACTTCCTGCTTATGGTAACACTTATCTATTCGATGGTGGTACAGGTGAGAGATTTACACAGCCGGCAACAGTTGGGGTAATCTACATGCTTAAGTTAGGACACATGGTAGATGATAAGATGCACGCACGTTCTATCGGGCCTTACTCATTAATTACGCAACAGCCGTTAGGAGGTAAAGCGCAATTCGGTGGTCAGCGTTTCGGAGAGATGGAGGTTTGGGCATTAGAAGCATTCGGTGCATCTAATATCCTTAGAGAAATCTTGACTGTTAAGTCGGATGACGTGATTGGTAGAGCGAAAACGTATGAAGCGATCGCGAAAGGAGAGGCAATGCCAGAACCAGGTATTCCAGAATCTTTCAACGTATTACTTCACGAGTTACAAGGTCTTGGACTTGACGTAAGATTGGAGGAGTAAATTAAAAGATTTAATTATTAAAAAATTAAAGAAATTAATTAATCTCCAAGATAAAAAGGAAAGAAAGTAATCTTTCAATCTTTTAATCTTTTAATCTAAAATTTAACAAATGTCAAATAAAAATAAATCAAGTAGATTTAGTAAAATCACTATCGGTTTAGCTTCACCAGAATCTATTCTTCAAGAATCTAGAGGGGAAGTTCTAAAACCAGAAACAATTAACTATCGTACGCACAAGCCAGAAAGAGATGGTTTGTTCTGCGAAAAAATATTTGGTCCTGTAAAAGACTACGAATGTGCTTGTGGAAAATACAAACGTATCCGTTACAAGGGTATCGTATGTGACCGTTGTGGTGTAGAAGTTACAGAGAAAAAAGTAAGACGTGAAAGAATTGGACATATCGGACTTGTTGTGCCAGTTGCACACATTTGGTATTTCCGTTCTTTACCTAACAAAATCGGTTACTTATTAGGTATTCCTTCTAAGAAGCTAGATATGATCATCTACTACGAAAGATATGTAGTGATCCAACAAGGTATTGCTAAAAAAGCAGACGGTTCAGATTTCGAGGATAAAGAATTCCTTACAGAAGAAGAATATCTAGATGTTCTAGAAACGCTTCCTGTGGAGAATCAATATCTTGACGATTCTGACCCTAACAAATTCGTTGCTAAAATGGGTGCCGAAGCTGTTGAAGAATTGTTGAAGAGAATCGACCTAGACGCATTGTCATTCGATCTTCGTCACAAAGCTCACAACGAAGGTTCTAAGCAAAGAAGAACTGAAGCATTAAAAAGATTAAATGTTGTTGAAGCCCTTAGAGGTGCTAATACAAGAATGATCAATCGTCCAGAGTGGATGGTGATGCGTGTTCTTCCAGTTATACCACCAGAATTAAGACCATTAGTTCCGTTGGATGGTGGACGTTTTGCAACATCGGATCTTAACGACCTTTATAGAAGAGTTATCATCAGAAACAACCGTCTTAAGAGATTATTGGAGATCAAAGCCCCAGAAGTTATCTTAAGAAACGAAAAGCGTATGCTTCAAGAATCGGTTGATTCATTATTTGATAACACAAGAAAATCTTCTGCAGTTAAGTCGGAATCAAACAGACCATTGAAATCGCTTTCAGATTCATTGAAAGGTAAGCAAGGTCGTTTCCGTCAAAATTTATTAGGTAAGCGTGTTGACTACTCTGCTCGTTCGGTAATTGTTGTTGGGCCTAGCCTACAATTGCACGAGTGTGGTCTTCCAAAAGATATGGCAGCTGAGCTTTACAAACCATTCATCATTAGAAAACTAATCGAGAGAGGAATTGTAAAAACAGTAAAATCTGCTAAGAGAATTATCGACAGAAAAGAGCCTGTAGTTTATGATATCCTAGAAAACGTGATGAAAGGTCACCCAGTTCTTTTGAACCGTGCACCTACGCTTCACCGTTTGGGTATCCAAGCATTCCAGCCTAAGATGATCGAAGGTAAAGCAATCCAACTTCACCCATTGGTAACAACGGCATTCAACGCCGATTTCGATGGTGACCAGATGGCGGTACACTTACCTTTAGGTCCAGAAGCAATTTTGGAAGCTCAGTTATTGATGTTAGGTTCTCAAAACATCCTAAACCCTGCGAACGGTTCTCCAATTACGGTACCTTCTCAGGACATGGTTTTGGGTCTTTACTTCATGACAAAACAATTGGATTCTACAGAAACTATGAAAGTTAAAGGTGAAGGTCTTGCTTTCTATTCTCCAGAAGAAGCAGAAATTGCTTACGCTGAAGGACAAGTTTCTTTGAATGCTAAAGTAAGATGCAAACTACCAGTAAAAGTTGATGGCGAATTGGTTACTAAACTAATCGAAACAACTGTTGGTAGAATTATCTTCAACCAAATTGTTCCTAAGCAAGTAGGTTATATCGATGAATTGTTGACTAAGAAGTCTCTTAGAAACGTTATCGGTAGAATCCTTGCAGATACAGACTTCCCTACAACTGTTAAATTCTTGGATGATATGAAAGACTTAGGTTATTCTAACGCATTCAAAGGAGGTCTTTCTTTCTCATTAGGTGACATCGTAGTTCCTGCTGAGAAGAAAACAATGATTGCTTCGGCTATCGAATCTGTTGACGAAATTAAGGCTAACTATAACATGGGGCTTATTACCGATACAGAACGTTATAACCAAGTTATTGACGTTTGGACTAATACCAATGCCTCTTTAACAGAAATGATCATGAGCAGAATGAAAACTGACCAAGGTGGTTTCAACTCTGTATATATGATGCTTGATTCTGGTGCTAGGGGTTCTAAGGAACAGATCCGTCAGTTATCAGGTATGAGAGGTTTGATGGCAAAACCACAAAAAGCTGGTTCTGTTGGTGCTGAGATTATCGAAAACCCAATTATCGCGAACTTTAAAGAAGGTCTTTCGATTTTGGAGTACTTTATCTCTACCCACGGTGCTCGTAAAGGTCTTGCGGATACCGCTCTTAAAACTGCCGATGCTGGTTACTTAACACGTCGTTTGGTTGACGTTGCTCAGGATGTTATCATTACTGAAGAAGATTGTGGAACATTAAGAGGTACAGAAGTTACACCACTTAAGAAAAATGACGAAATCGTTGAGAAGATTTCTGAAAGAATCTTAGGTAGAGTGTCACTTCACGATATCTACGATCCAGAATCTGACGAATTAATCGCAGAAGCTGGAGAATTGATTAACGAAGCATTGGCTAAAGCAATCGAAACTGCTGGTATCGAGTCTGTAGAAGTACGTTCTCCATTAACTTGTGAAGCTAAAAAAGGTATCTGTTCTAAGTGTTATGGACGTAACCTTGCAACAGGTAAGATGATCCACATGGGTGAAGCAGTTGGTGTAATCGCTGCACAATCTATTGGTGAGCCAGGTACACAGTTAACATTGAGAACTTTCCACCAAGGGGGTACTGCAGGTAACATTTCAGAAAATCCTTCTATCGTTGCAAAACGTGATGGTATCGTTGAGATGGACGAAGTTAGAACTATTACTACGGAAGACGAAGACGGAAATACAGCAGAAATCGTTGTGTCTCGTTCAACAGAATTCCGTTTGGTAATGGATAATGAAGCTCGTACACCTATCATGGTTGCTAACTTACCTTATGGTTCATCATTATTTGTAAAACCAGGTGAGAAAGTTTCTAAAGGAACAATGATCGCTAAATGGGATCCATATAACGCGGTAATTATTGCGGAAACTGCTGGTAAAGTAGAATACGAAGATATTATCCAAGGGGTTTCATTTGCTCTTGAGATTGATGAACAAACAGGATTCGAAGAGAAAGTTATCTCTGAATCTAGAAATAAGAAAGCTGTACCAACACTTAAAGTTGTAGACTCTAAAGGTGTTGAACAAAAAGCTTACAACCTTCCAGTTGGTGCCCACCTTATGGTTAACGACGGAGAGAAAATTAAGGCTGGTAAAGTCTTAGTTAAGATCCCAAGAAAATCTGCAAAAGCGGGGGATATCACCGGAGGTCTTCCGAGAGTTACCGAATTGTTCGAAGCTCGTAACCCATCTAACCCAGCGGTTGTTACAGAAATCGATGGTGTAGTATCTTATGGTAAGATTAAGAGAGGTAACCGCGAATTGGTTGTAGAAGCTAAAACTGGTGAAATCAAGAAATACTTAGTTAAACTTTCTAACCAAATTTTGGTACAGGAGAATGACTTCGTAACAGCTGGTTCTCCATTATCAGACGGATCAGTTACGCCAGACGATATCCTACACATCAAAGGGCCAACTGCGGTACAAGAATACTTAGTGAACGAGATCCAAGAGGTTTACCGTTTGCAAGGTGTAAAAATCGACGACAAACACTTCGAAATTATCGTTCGTCAGATGATGACAAAAGTTTCGATTGTAGATGGTGGCGATACGCAGTTCCTAGAAGGAGCCTTAGAGCACAAGTATGACTTCTTAGAAGAAAATAACCGAGTATTTGGACTTAAAGTAGTTGTTGACGCTGGAGATTCTAAAGACTTAAAACCAGGTCAGATGATCACAGCTAGAGAGTTACGTGACGAAAACTCTAAGTTGAAGCGTGAAGACTTAGCTTTAGTACAAGTACGCGAAGCACTTCCTGCAACAGCAACGCCAGTATTACAAGGTATTACAAGAGCAGCGTTACAGACTAAGTCATTCATGTCAGCAGCATCCTTCCAGGAAACGACTAAAGTACTTAACGAGGCAGCAGTGTCTGGTAAAGTAGATTACTTAGGAGGTCTTAAAGAAAACGTAATTGTAGGACACAGAATCCCTGCAGGTACAGGTCTTAAAGAATATCAAAACGTAATCGTTGGTTCTAAAAAAGAATTCGAAGACATCAACTAAAATATTTAGTTTTTAGTTTCAGGTTTCAAGATGAAAGTCATATCTTGCAAACCTGAAACTTTAAATATTAAACAAAAACAAAATTTAAAATGGACAACAATCAAAATCAAGATCCTAACAACATCAACATCCAACTTAACGAAATGGTAGCTGCTGGTGTATACTGTAACTTAGCATTAGTTAACCACTCTCCATCAGAGTTCGTAATGGATTTCATCCAATTGATGCCAGGTGTACAACAAGCTAACGTAAGATCAAGAGTAATCTTAGCTCCACTTCATGCGAAGAGAGTATTAGCTGCGTTACAACAAAACATCGCTAACTACGAGCAACAATACGGAGAAATCAAAGAAGTTGAACCTTTCGTATTAGGAAGTAACAACGTACAAGCTTAAGATTTTTCTTAACATATGATAAGTCCCGATTCTACCAAGAGACGGGACTTTTTTATTTTGGGCGTGCCACATGACGGCTCGTTCGGACGCTCGCTGCGCTCGCGCCTCTCTCGCCGCCAGTGTCGGTCTACGCGCAGTCGCTGTGATGCCCGGACGGCTCCGCTGCGCTCTGCCCCCTCACATCACGAGCTCCACAATGCGCTTCGCCCTCACGCAGATTCGGGATAATTAACCTGAGTTCAGAATAAAGAATTAACGTCAGTTCGAGTAGATTTTGCAAAAATCGTATCGAGAACTTGTATTAAAAAGTTCTCGATACAAAATCTTTCAAATTTTTATTCAAAGTGAAGACTCGTTTAAAGAAAAGTACTTTATTTCAATCAGAGGTTAATTATAAAAATTGACCATTATTTAACTCAAATTTCAAAAATCAAAACTACATTTGTTCATTATTTTTAACAAAATGAAGAAGTTATTTTTTTTCCTAAATGTGTTGCTCTTCGCATTTATAAGCGCACAAAAAGACACAGCACAAATTGTAGTTCCTAATCGTGTTAATACCGTAGCAGATTTTCAAGATAAACCTTATGTTATTATGATTTCGGTGGATGGTTTTAGGTACGATTATCCTACAAAATATGCGACACCCAATATCAATAGATTATCAAAACAAGGCGTTTCAGCCGATTACATGAATCCGAGTTTTCCCTCAATAACATTTCCGAATCATTACACCTTAATCACAGGTTTGTATCCTGCGCATCACGGTTTGGTAGACAATTTTTTTTATGACTACAAAAGAAACGAAGCCTACAAAATGAATGACGGAAAAATCGTTAGCGATGGTTCTTGGTACGGCGGAAAACCACTTTGGAGTTTAGCTGAAGAGCAAGGACTTTTGTCTGCGTCTTTGTTTTGGGTAAGTTCTCAGTCCGATGCGGGGAAAACGCGACCTACTTATTATTACAACTACCACGAAAAATTTAATAATGAGCAAAAAATAAGCATTGTTCTTAATTGGCTCAAACTTCCAGAAGCGCAACGTCCACATTTTATTACGATGTATTTTCCCGAAGTTGACGCGAATGGGCATCATCACGGACCAGATTCTAAAGAAACGGAAGAGGCTGTAAAATCTGTCGATGCAGCAATTGGAGATTTGGTTACCAAAGTCAATAATCTTGGATTTAAAAATGTGAATTTCGTTTTCGTGTCCGATCATGGAATGATAAAGGTTGATAAAGAAAATGCTATCGACATTCCCGAAATTCTGAAAGATAAATCGCGTTTCGATTACTTTAATAGCAATACTTTGTTGCGCGTAAAAGTTAAAAATCCTGATGAGTTCAAACTCGTTTATAGAGAACTTAAAAGAAACAAAACCGGTGATTATAAAGTTTATAAAGAATCTTGCTTCCCAAGCCGATTGCATTATGGTAAAAAAGATGACGTATTTGATAGGATAGGTGATATCCTCTTAGTTCCTAATGCGCCAAAAGTTTTCCTTGAAAAAGCTAAGACAACAAGCATCGGAAAACATGGTTTTGATCCTAAAAAAGTTCCTGAAATGCGTGCCGTTTTCCGAGCTTGGGGACCAGCTTTCAAATCTGATTTTGAGATTTCGCATTTTGATAATGTTAATGTTTATCCAATTGTGACGAAGATTTTAGGTCTTAAAATCACTTCACCAATTGACGGTAAAGAAAAAGTAGCAGATAAGATTTTGAAATAATTTTTTAAAAGAAGCCTTTCAGGGTTCCAAACCCTGAAAGGCTTTTCAATTATATTTATTTAGCACAAATAACTTTGAACTCTGTTCTTCTGTTGTGTTGATGTTGTTCTTCGGAGCAGTTAACATCGTTTTTACATTCATTTAATAATTTCGTTTCGCCATAACCTTTTGCGATGACGCGACTTCGGCTAAGTCCTTTTGATACTAAATAATTAACCGCCGAATCGACACGACCTTGTGATAGCTTTAGGTTATAATCTTCAGAACCGCGGGAGTCGGTATGTGACGATAATTCAAGCTTTATCGTAGGATTTTCTGCCAAGAACTGATAAAGTTTGTCAAGTTCTGGTTTTGCATCCTCACGAATTGTGGTTTTATCAAAATCGTAATTAATGTTTTGCAAGTTAATCGCTTTGTCACAAGTCGCTTCCTCCATACAAACTTGAAGATTGATAAACATTTTTTTAGTTCGATCATTCTTTTTGCCGTCAAGATTTTCGGTTTGTGAAAAGTAGTTTCCTTTTTTGCCATAGATGCTATACAATTCCTCTTTTGAAGCCATAAAACTGAAAGTTCCGTTCGCCGAAGTTTTTAGGTTTTTAACCTCCGAAGTCTTTTCATTTTTAAGACTAACATTAGCATAAGGTAAAGCTTTTTTTGTGTTACAATCAGTCACTTTTCCTTCGATAAAGAATCTTTCATCCTCATTTTCTAATTCGAAATACAAAGGTGTTAATGTGAAAATAGTTGTCTTTTCAATTTTTTTTGTGACCAAATTAATGTCGCGATATTTTCCTTTAAGCTCGTAATCATCAGGTTTTACATTGTTGAAGGTCACCTTTCCGTCTTTATTAGAAGTGCCATAATAAGCGCGTTGACCTTGGCTGTTAAATAATACAACCTCCGAATTTGGAAGTACTTCGCCTGAATATTTATCCTTTACTAAAACTTCCATTTTGTAAGTGCCCGTCGCAACTTTGGACTTTTTGTTATTGTATGTGTTTCCGAAACGGTACACCAAACCAGCGAAAGCCCCGACAGAATGCGCCTCGTGCTCCAGCGTGCTACGACCTTGGAAGCCTTGTTGTGTGTTGAGATTGTTTTGTCCATTAACCTCCGAATATGGATAATAGCCTGCGATTGTACCTGTTCCGTTTTCTTTAATTTGGAAATGCTGAAGATAATAGGCACCAAAATTGAACCCAAGATTTTCAGTGAAAAAATAATTAAACTCCAGTTGTGCTTTTGCGCTCGCAACACTTGACACATCGTAACTATTATGCTCGCTAAGCGCAATATTTTGATTGTTTGCGATTCCTGTCAATTTGATATCGCCATTCTTCAAAATACTGATGCCACCACGAAGTTTGAAAATCATCGAAAGCTCATCAGAAAAATCATGTTTAAAATTAGGACCAATACCGACAAACATTCGATTGAGAGAATTTTCTGAAAGCTGAATGTTATTTAATTTAATATTGTTTAAAAATAAATTATCAGTAGGGTAGGTGCTTTTTGTAGAATTACTTAGATAATTAAAATCTGCGCCCAACCCGAACCAAGTCCAGAAATAGTCAACATTTGCGCCGACATTAAAACCTGTTTTATAATTGATAAATGGCGTTTTGTTATCCAAAGAAGGTGCGTCAATTCCGCCATAGATTCCGATTCGGAAGTTATTGTCATAGTCGCCATAATATTGCGCTTTTGTAACAATAAGTGAACAGCTTAACAATAAAAAAGTATAGATTTTTTTCACAGAAATAATTTTTGTAAAAATACAGTTTTTTCTACCACCTGTAGTATCTATATTTTGTAAATCAGTTTAGTTATTTGAATTTTTTGTTTCTTCTTTTGTCCAAAGCATTTGTAAAGAATCTATTTTTGCTCTTATCTTGCGATGACTTTTGTAGATGGCTTTTTTACCAAGCTTTTCGTTAGCTATATTGGATAGAATAACAACTGAAGTTTTGGATTCGGGATAATACATCACCAAAGAAGGTGCGCCTTTAACATAGCCGGTGTGTAAGTAAGTTTTCGGGTCTTCTTCGTGAATCATAATTCCGCAACCGTATTTTACCTTTCCTAAAATATAGTGATCAAAAGTTTTGGCAGGCTTTACAAAAGTTTGAAATGCCGAATCGCTCAATACTTTTCCGTTATACAAAGATCTATTCCAAAGATGAAGGTCATCAACTGTTGACAAAATTCCACCAGCTGCAATCGAAATACTATTTTTATCCAGACGTTTTGGCATGTTTGGGACTTCTTCATTTTGTTTTAAACTGCCAAGATGTGCACTTGCAAAATTGTTTCCATTAAAGAGATTTCCTGTTGAAGAATGTGTCATTCCTAATTTTTGGAAGAGTGCCACTACATTATCATCGTAAGATTTTCCAGTAAGATTCTCAACAATATCGCCTAGACTTTTGTAACCATCATTAGAATAATGCATTGCTCTCCCTGGTTTGAAAAGAAGTCGCTCTCCAGTAAAATTAATGCCAGAAGTGTGATGTAGTAATTGAGCAATCGTGATTTCTTGATAAGTTTTTGTCTTATAATTTTGTAGATACCTTGACACTTTATCCTCGATATTAAGTTTTTGTTGCTCCTGAAGTTGTAGGATTAAAACAGCAGCAAACTGCTTACTGTTCGACGCAATGGGAAAAAGTGTTTGGTTATCAATTTTTGTTTCAGTTTTAAAATTAGAAAAACCATTGGCGCGTTCATAGATTTTTTTGTTATCCCAATCTACAGACACAATGGTGTTAAACTTATTTTTTAAAATAATTGAATCTAAAAGCGGTGTGATTTCCGCTGATTTTTTGACGAGCGAAATACTGTCTTCAATGCGTTTTTGATCAATAATTTTTTGAGCTTCGACTTCTTCAGTTTTTTTACATGCTCCAAAAAAAGTAAAAATCAATAAAATCCAAAGCAACTGTTTTTTCATATTCTACTGTGTTTTCTACGGAAATACTTATTTTTTAATTTGATTGACCAACATATTATTGCTTTAAAGTTAAAAAATCTTTTGGCTTTAAAAATGAATAGAAATTAATATCAAAAAATAATTTTGTTTAATTTTATCAGATGATAAATAATTATTTTATGATATTTTTTTTAAAAAAAATATCAATTTTAATATTGATTTTACTATTTCTGTGTGTCAATTCGCAAAGTCCAATATCTGCACTAACTGATAGTTTGGTTGTCACTTTAAAAAAAAAGTAAAATAGTTGATTTAAGTCTTAAAATCGCAAATCAATTAAAAACTGAAAACTTTGCTAGAAGTCAATATTACATTAACCTCGCTAGAACAAACACCGAAAAACTTAATGATACTGCTGCCTGGAAGTTTTTTTACGATAAAGCAAATAAAATTTATTTTGATATAGATGCGCTCGATTTGTTTCAGGAAACACTTTTAGCTGTAAGTCTCCCCAAACGTTGGACAGAATTATACCCTCATTTTGTATTGTAAAA
>NZ_DAMBQF010000014.1:0-59241 GCF_032062245.1 Soonwooa sp. | reverse complement strand
AAAATTTTAACCTGAAAAATTTGCAGATTAACATAGAACATCGGGGCTAGGGATTTCGGATAATAATTTAAATTTGAAACAAAAAAAAGCTTTGCCCCATCCGAAGACAAGCAAAGCCTATTCAAAACCCTTTATTTTAAATGAAATTCTAATTTAATTTATCCGTCAACTTCGCAAATTGTTTTTCAGCATTTTTCTCTTCATATAGAATAGCGAAAATCGTGTTGATAATCGGAAGTTTTAATTTTTTCTCCTTACAAATACTGTAGATACCATTAGTTGCATAATAACCCTCAGCAACCATGTTCATCGATTGGATCGCGGATTTAACAGTATAACCTTTCCCGATTAAGTTCCCGAGATTTCGGTTACGCGAGAATAATGAGTAAGCGGTAACCAAAAGGTCACCAAGATAAGCACTTTCATTAACGTCGCGAGGTTCTGGATATACAGCTTCTAGGAAGGTTTCCATTTCACGAATTGCGTTAGAAACATAAACCGCAATAAAGTTATCACCATAACCCAATCCACTAGCAATACCAGCACCGATGGCGTAGATATTTTTCAGGATTGCGCTGTATTCGTTACCAAGGATATCTAGACTTTCGTTCACTTTGATGTAGAAAGAAGAGAATATTTTGGAAAGAATTTCGGAGTCTTTTTGCTCTGCTGCTGCAATTGTTAGGTAAGAAAGACGCTCCATCGCAACTTCTTCTGCATGACAAGGACCAGCAATTACGGCTTGATTTTTATAACCAATCTGGAACTTGTCACGAAGGTAATTTGCTACAATATCATTGTATTCTGGCACAATACCTTTAATCGCCGAACAAAATAATTTGTCTTGATAATTACAGCTTAGATTTTCTAAAGTACCAGCAAGATAGATAGATGGCGTTGCTAAGACAACAATGTCGCAAGCTTCAACCAGTTCGTTTATATCAATAGTAAGTTTTAGTTGCTTCATGTTAAAGCTAACCATTGGAAGATAAGTTGGATTGTGTCCACGCAATTGGATTGCTCCTTTTACGAACTCGTTACGGACATGCCAATGCACGGTTTTACAGTTTTCTGTCAGCATTTTTACAATTGCTGTTGCGAAACTTCCACTTCCTACAACACCTATTTTAGGGAGTTGAGGAGATTTTGTTTTTGCCATTTTGTTTACTTATTTTAACCTAATGCAAAGCTACAATTATATAATTAAAATGAAAATTTATCATTGCAAAATCAATAAATACCTATTATTAGGTATTTCATAGAATTAAAAAATAATTAAAGTTTGTTAAATATTTTACTGTAAATGACCGTTTTATAAAAAATGATTATTTTTGCATTCTTAATTTTTAACGTATAATCAAGCAGATATATATGAAGAGATTTTTGAGAAGTAATAAAAAGACTAATATCGTTTTGGGATGTTTATTAGTTGTTGTTTTTGCTCAAGCCATGTTAATCGGAAAGCTTTATTCTGAGAAAGATGATAAAAATTATCAAGTTAATTTAGTAAAAATTAACACGATAAAAGACAGTATTGATCACCGCGAACTAAAAGAAAACCTTTTGAGTGTTGATCAAGTGGTTCGTAATCTTAATTCATTTTTAGTTTCCAAAAACGTATCAGATGTAAGAATTGAAAACCTTGCAAAAGATAGCTTAGCAAACGAAGTTTATCTATCAAAACAAAGTAATCGTTATAGCCAGTATCTAGTAGATCTTGAAAAAAAATTACAGAAAGTACCGTTAGGTGTTCCGACTTCGGGCTATATTTCTTCTAACTTCGGAATAAGAAAAAATCCTATTCCGTTTAAAACTGTTTTTGCTTCTGTTAAACCATTGAAGCCTGCTGCAACTGATAGTACTGGCGCGGTTGCCACATTAAAAGAAGATTTAAAAGCAGGTCAAAATGCTCCAGCTGAAAAAGATCAAATGCAGTTCCATAAAGGGATTGATGTTGCTGTAGCTTTTGGTTCTGATGTTGTTGCGGCGGCTGCTGGTAAAGTTTTATTTGCTGGACAGAAGGGTGGCTATGGTAATTGTGTCATCATTTCGCATGGTAACGGTCTTGCAACACTCTACGGACATTTATCTAGTATTTCGGTGGCTAACAATCAGGATGTAAAAGTGGGAGAGGTGATTGCGAAGTCTGGAAATTCTGGACGTTCTACTGGTCCACATCTTCATTATGAAGTTCATAAAAATAATACACCGGTTAATCCGAAGTTGTTCATGAATTTATAAAATATTATAAGCATCTTTTTAAGATGCTTTTTTCTTTTTTAAATTTCTGTAAATATCAATTGTTCACGGATTTTGCGTGAGCGATGGCAGCGAAAATCCTTTGGGTTGACGCGAGGCGGCGGAGCGTAGCGGAGCCGTCCGAGCGGCAAGCTAAAGATTCTGACTAACGTTAAATTTTACTATTGATAATCAATTAGTTATGCTTTAGTGCGTTTTTACTATTTGATTATCAAAATTAGTAAAAATAATCGTTAGCGGCTAAAAACAACTTCGTTTTCGAGTAGGGGAATTGTAGCGAACGTAGCGACCCGAGGTGATGCTTTGGCTTTTGCTTTGGAGAAACGAGGGACACACCCAAAATAAAAAAATCCCGAAACTTGGTAAGTATCGGGATTTTTGTGAAGTATAACTTTAATTATTTCTTAAGCTCTTCAAGAAACTCGTCGTGAGAGATTACTGTTTCTTTTTTGCTAGCTTTTTCTAGGATAGCGTCTTTTAGTTTTGCCATACCAACTTCTGAAGAGATTTGACGTACTTGGTTTTCGTCTTTCAACATTTCAACCGCGTATTTTTGTACTTCTTCGTCAGATAAGTGGTGGATACCGTAGATTGCTAACTGATTTCTTACCAACTGCTCAGCTTGTGCCAATACGTCGTTGTAGTCTAAAGAAATTTCGTTTTGCGTCATCAACTTACCTTCTAAGATTTGGTATTTGATTTGGTTTTTCTCGTTTTCAAGAATTTCTTTTGCTTGCTCTTCAGATTGGATGTTTTGGTTAGAGAACAACAACCATTTTGTTAAGAAAGCTTCAGGAAGTTTAACTTCTTCTTTTTCAGAAACTTGTTCTAAAATTTTGTTAACGAAATGTACATCAGCATTTTGTTGGAAGTACTCGTCTAACTCTTTTTTAACACGCTCTCTAAGTTCTTCCTCAGACTTAATTTCGTCTTTACCGTAAACTTTATCGAACAATTCTTGGTTAAGTTCTGCCAAGTCTAGACCGTAGATATCTTTAACAGTTACCTCAACTTCGTTGTGGTGCATGTTTTCAGCTTCATCTTTGTTGATGCCTAATTCTTTAGCAAGATCTTCTTTAGCTACTAAATCTTCTTTAGAAACTTTTACAGATTCATCTTTTTTAAGAGACTTAACAAGATCGTATACTGCTTTAGTTTCTTTGTTAGCTGTAACGTGCTTTGGCGCGTGGTTGTGCTCACCTTCTGCACCTTCTTCTACAACTTGCTTAACTTCTAGAGCGATGTAAGAATCTTTTCCGATTTTGTCTTGCTCTACACGCTCAGCAAAACGCTTTTGCATGTTTTCTACACTTGTAGTGATTTCTTTATCAGACGCTTCAACTTTGTAGTGTGGCGCTTCGTATTTTGAAAGATCGATTGTCAATTCTGGCTCGTAACCAACTTCGAAAGCTACAGAAACTTGATCAGCATTGTAGTCTAACTCGTTAACTGGAAGAGGTACTGGTTGACCTACCAATCTCAATTTGTTATCATTAACATAAGCGTTAAGCGCCTCAGAGATTTGCTTGTTGATTTCTTCAAAAGCGATACCAGCTTCATATTGTTTTTTAACCATACTTAAGGGCACTTTTCCTTTTCTGAATCCAGGTACTTGCGCATTTTTAGCGTAGTTAATTAAAGTTTTGTCAACTTTTTCTTTGTAATCTGATTTATCCAAAGTTACAGTAAGTAATGCACTTACTTCGTCATGGTTTTTTGCTGTAACGTTCATTATTAATTAATTGAAATTTTAGTTGGCAAAAATAGTCAAAAAAGAGCGATTTGCAAAATTAATCCTTAGACTAATCATAGCAAATCGCTCATAAAATATGTTAATTTTAATTTTATCGAAGATTTTGTTTATTTTCTTCAACAAAATTGATTCTTAAGATCTTAATTCGTGATACCGAAAGTTGCTTCTGCATCTGTCTCGCCACCAGTTACACTTCCCCAAGCTGTTCCATTAAGGTTTTCGTTTGCTGAAGCTGGCTCGTGGAACAATGTCATTATTAATTTGGGAGAAGAATCTTTTGCAGCTTTTACAACAGTCCATTTTGTTTTAAGACCAACACGCACGCCTTTTTTGTTGGGTGTATCTAGACGCTCCAATTGGATCTCCGATTTTGGAAAATTGAAAATCAAAAAATGTTCATCTTTTGCCATATCAATTTCGCTGGTTACATCTTCGCTACCATTCATAAATTGAGCAGTAACTTCATAGCTTTTTCCGTCTTCTAATTTTATTGCGGGTGCCGCACCAGATCCTACGCTGTAATTATAATCTTGGACATTATTGGTTGTCAAATTTTTAACATGCAAAACGATATTCGTTAATTCTTCTTGTGGAAGATCATCCGCTTCGAAGTCGTTGTCTCGGCTACAAGATACGATGCTGAAACTTAATAATGTTAATACGAATAATGTGCTTAATGTTCTAATTGATAATATGTTTTTCATTTTGATTTGTTTTAAAAAAGTTTAATTAAAATTTTAAATAATGATACTAAAAATTGTATCTGAAATTGATAATAATATTGCGTCCCATATCGTCCGAAAAATATCTAAGACGGTTGAGATAATCGCGATAAGCTTTGTTAAATAAATTTTGAACAGTTACGCCAGCCGCAAGTTTTTTTGTTAAATTAAATCCTGCTTGGACATTCCAAAGATTGTAAGCTGGAGGCGGCGTACTAAAATTTACCGTTTTTGTTACTTCGACACCGCCTTCATAAAACGTAATTTCTGAATTATGAATCGGGAAACGATTTTGTTTTAAAACTATTCTGTTTTCTAAATTAATGTAGAAATTTTTCCAATCTTTACGTTGGTATTCCAAACTGTTGCTAAAGTTGGTTGGCATCATCAAGATCAAAGGCTCATCGTTGGTGGTGTCTTGTCCATAAAGATAAGCACCACGACCACGATAGGTGAGGTCGTCTGTCAAATGGAGATTAACATCGACATCAACGCCCAACATTTTTGCATTGATTTGACGATATTCCCAAACTGGAAAAGGACCAACTTGCGTCGCTTGCTGAATGCCAGTCGGAATCTGATTAATAAAATTATTGGTGATGAAATAGTATGGATTGATACTAAAATCAAAACCTTTCAAAACATCATCTTTCCCATCAATCAACAAATTGAATTGATGACCAGATTCGTTCTGCAAACGCATATTTCCTTTTTCGATAATGGCAGCAGAATGATGTAGACCTTCAGCAAAAAGCTCTGCAACATTTGGTGTTCTTTCTACTTTTGCATAATTAAATTTCACTCCAAAATTTGGACTGGCTTTCCAGTCGATTCCAACATTGTAAGAAAAGTTTTTAAAATTAAGAATCGGATTAGTCAATACACGATTTTGATACGTTCGCACATAAAACTGCGAAAAATCTTGCGCATAATTATTCGTCCAATCTTTGTAATCATACCACTTTACTACATTGTACTTGGTTGCATCGTAACGTGCGCCAGCTTCAACATTTAGGTTTGATAGCAGCTTGTATTTAAAAATAGAATATAAACCTCCCGAATACTTATCATAATTCGGAACCAAACGTCTGGCTTGGGTTTTCGGATTCGAGTAGTTGTTTTGATACATCAAATCAATGCCTGTTTCCAAAGACCCTTTTTCGCGTTCCAAAAGATCATTAATGTTGAACTGATTGGTAATCAATTCCAAATCCAAACTTGGGATACTATTCAAGTCACCACGACGAAGATCATATTCTTTTCGATGATTATACTGGAAGCTGTAAGATGCCGAAATCTTGCCTAAATTTTCAAATCGTTTAAAACCCGAAACTTTCGCAATATGATGTTCGATTTCTTGTCTAGGATTATCAATCGAATACCCAAAATCTCTCATATACAGAGGTTCTGGCGCGGTCATAGCCAAATAAAAATCTTTGTCATTACCAACATGCGAACCTCGGAAAATCCCTAAGTTTTGATTTGTGACATAATAGTCAAATGAAATCCCTTGCTTGAATTCATTCTTTTGAACCGTAAAGTTAAAAGAAGAAAACTCGCTTCCCGTGTTCATCAAATCATAGTTAGGCGCGGATAAATCACCAAGCTTTTTGTAGCTTCCATTGGTTTTGATTGCCCAACCATTTTCCCACGTTTTTAAAACTTTAAGGTCTACGCCAAGTCCACGACCATTCGACATCCCCGAAAGATTAGCCGATCCACTTATGCTGTCTTTCTTTTTGTAAATCTCAGGTTCCAAAACGACAACGCCACCAACAGTGTCCGTTCCGTATTTGAGAGCTGAAGCGCCTTTTATCACATCGATGTGTTCAAAATTGGTGATGTCAACATTAGGAGCATGTTCTACACCCCATTCTTGTTCCGCCAATTTTACACCATTGTTGATAATGGAAATTCGGCTGCCGTACATACCGTGGATAATCGGCTTGGCGATGCTGTTTCCGGTTTTCAAAGTTCCAACACCAGAGATTTTGGTCAACAGATTACCGAGATTCTCTGTGGAATTTCGTTCGATGTTTTCTTTATCCAAACTCTTGATAATGATTGCGCCTTTGGATTTGTGTGGCGCATGTATCGTAATGCTTGCAATTTCTTCTGTGTGATGCTCCAACAGAATTTCCAAATGTAGATTTTTGTTAAGTTCTATTTTGGATTCGTAAGCGTTACATTTTGGGTGCGTTACGATAATGTTGTAAGTCCCAGCTTTGATGTTTGAAAGTGTGAAATTACCTTTTGCATCCGTTTTTGTCGAAAGACTTCCCACGACAACGGTTGCATCACGCAACGCAGATTTGTCATGAAAATCCTTCACCACGCCCTCTACTTTGTACATAGATTGCGCCATTAACAATGTTGTCCCCAAAAGGAGAAACATTACTTTGAATATTGTTTTCATTAAGTTGAATTTCAGTATAACATATCCAAAATGGAAAGCCCAAATGGAATGAATTTAATTGCTATTATAACTGAAAAACAGGAGGACCTCGCAAATAGAGGCTGGTAATATTGTAATTGAAAAAGCTTGACTGCAAAACTGCAAACTCCTGCTTTTCCGAAAAGATTTTTAGTGATGAAAATTCAAAGTCGAGTGGTTCGATGCTATGGTTGGTCGTCAAAAAATGACAAGCCAAACAGTCATTAGCACTCGTGAATTTTTCTAAAGAATTCTTCTCAAATTTTACGTCCTTCGAAGTCGAAAAGTTAAGTTGAAATTCGGAATGATGTTGATGTAAATAAGGCGAAAAGACAAGCAACAACAAATAAAGTCCAGCTATAAAACTGGAGATTATCGATTTATGTTGTTGGTTTTTTCTAAACATCTTTACAAAGTTAGTGTTTTATATTTTGATATATTTAATTCAAAAACAATTATGTGTTGTTATATGTCTTTAAAAACTAAAATTTGTTACGATTATTTTTCGGAATCGAAGTAAAGACGGTAATATTTACCTTTTTCGTCTTGTCCAGTTTCTAGTTTGTCGCGATCGCCATGAACGTAGATATGGAAGTTTTTATCAAGTTTAATGACTGATTTGAAGTGGCGTTGTTGCTTTTTAACCGCTGATTGATTAATTGGAAAATCTTCCGAAATGCTAACTTGCATATCGTTTTCATAATCGGTTTTAAAGTTTGAAAAACTTTCTATAACGTGCTCGTCTACCAAAATTTCGTTAACAAAATCATCGTATTTGAATTCTTCTTTTTCTTTGAAGAAGTTAATGGACTTGTTAAGAAAGTCCGCTTGATCGGCTCTTGACACTTCAAATTCTTGAGGAAGTTGTGTCGTGATATAATCTTTGTAAACCGCCAAAGTCTCTTGTGTGTGGAAGAAGTCGTTGTCGCGTTGTTTCACTTTTAAGAAATCCTCGAACCAATAATACATGTCACCGTTTTTGTTGTTATCAACAACGGACAAAATGTAACCAGATTCTTTATCATTATTATAAATAAGCGCTGCTTTGTCAATTTTTGAAAGGCCAATTCCGAAATCTCTTTCAACTGCGAAAGATTCGTTTTGAGGATAAATTTTGAGAAAAGCTTCTCTTTTTTCGGTTTTGAAAATTCCGATTTTGTCGATTTTTCCGCCTTCTGGATCTTCTTCGGAATCAAAAAACACGATGAAAACTTCGCCATTTTGAACGCGTGGATTTTCTGCTGCTTCGTAAAGATGTTTTGCGATATTTTCGGATTCCCACAGGAATTTGCTTTTGTCTTCAAAAATTTCGGCAACCGAACTGTACACAGGATTGTTAACCAAATAAGTGTCGCTATAAAACTGAAATTGCTCTTCGGATTTGAAAGCGTTAAGGAAATAATTTCCTAGCATCTCTTTCATATCTTCGTGCAACTCTAGCTCTTCCTGAGAAAGGATTAACGGATCACCATTGATTTTGTTACCAACTTTATGTACAACGATTTTAGAAAACATGTTTATAATCTTTTAGGATTGCAAAGATAGGAATCAGAAATTAAGATTCGATATCAATTTTCTGATGTCTTTCTTTTTTTGAGAAATCTGTCAACGGATGCGTGAGGGCAAAGCGCATTGTTGGAGCTCGTGAGTTGAGGCAGCGGCTGAGCGAAGCGAAAGCCGCCTCCTCAACTAACAGCGACTGCGCGGAGACCGACGCTTTGGTTGAGATAAGCTAGGAAAAGCGGCACGCCCAAATAGAAATATGCTTCCTAAAAAATTATAAATTGTATTAAAGTTTTTAATAAAATAGTTAATATGTTTAGAAAAATATTAAATTTTTCTAAACATGATGTTTGTCATGGAATTATTATTGTTTGGTTAATTTTTGTAAAAACGAATATTAATTAAAAATTAGAATTATGATGAATAAGGTATTAATTAAAAATGCGGTTTTAGGAATTTTATTATTCGGGTCAGCAAGTTTTGTAACGGCTCAAACTTCAATGAAAAAGTCGCCAGAAATGCAAGTGACACAAGAGCAAGTGAATCCAGCTATCGACGCTTTGAAAAAACAAGTGGAAGTTAATCCAAAAGATAATAATGCGCTAGTGAATCTTGCGGTTGCTTATCAAGATGCGAAGGATTGGACGAATGCGTTAGAAACTTGGAAAAAAGTAACAACTGCGCTTCCAGATTGGGCGCCAGCATACTATAGTGAAGGTTATGTATATCAATCTTTGAAAGATGTGCCGAATGCAACGTCTTCGTATCAAAAATATATTAATCTAGTTAAGCCTGAGGAATTAGAGGCTAGTAAAACAAATTTGGCTTATGCTCACTTTTTTGTAGCTTATTCTCAGTTTGAAACTAACAAAGAGGAAGCGAAAAAGAACATAGCAAAATCTCTTGAGTATGACGCAACTAATGCTGATGCCATTAAGTTGAAAGAGGCTTTGGATAAATAATTGAATAAGAATAATGCAATAAAAAACGCTTCAAATTTTTGAAGCGTTTTTGTTTTTTTTATCCTTTGAATTCTCCCATATCGATAAACTTCTCTTGACGATCTTTCATTAGTCGATCTCCCGACTGTTTTGATAAAGTTTTAATGTCTTTAAGAATCACTTCTTTAACATTTTCAAAAGTTTGTTTTGGATCATAATGCGCACCTCCAAGTGGTTCTGGGATAATAGCATCGATCAATTTTTCTTTTAACATGTCAGGTGCTGTCAACTTCATTGTAGCGGCTGCAGTTTCTTTATACTCCCAACTTCTCCAAAGAATTGCTGAACAGTTTTCTGGTGAAATAACAGAATACCAAGTGTTTTCTAACATATAGACGCGGTTACCAACACCAATTCCTAATGCTCCTCCTGAAGCGCCTTCTCCAATAATAATGGTGATAATTGGCGTTTTCATTTGGCACATTTCCAAAATATTTCTTGCAATTGCTTCACCTTGTCCACGCTCTTCAGCTTCTAAACCAGGATAAGCGCCCGGCGTATCTACCAACGTCACAATCGGAATGTTAAACTTCTCCGCCAACTTCATAAGACGCAAAGCTTTACGGTAACCTTCTGGGTTTGACATCCCAAAACGACGATGTTGTCTTTCTTTGGTTGTTCTACCTTTTTGAGTCCCGATAATCATCACACTTTCACCGTTTATTTTGATAAGTCCGCCAATCATCGCCGGATCATCACCAAAGTTGCGGTCGCCGTGTAACTCCACAAAGCTATTTTCGTCCGCAATCCCTTTGATATAGTCCAAAGTGTATGGTCTGTCTGGGTGACGAGATAATTGCACACGTTGCCAAGGCGTTAGGTTTCCGTATATTTTTTTCTTGGTAGCAAGAATTTTATCTTCAATCTTTTTGCAAGATTCTTTAACATCTACACCGCTTTCTTCACCTACTAGAGCACATTTGTCATATTGCTCCATAAGGTCTTTTACCGGTTGTTCAAAATCTAAGTATTCCATTGTTTGTATAAGAATTCAATCTTCAAAAATAGCGTTTTTTTATAACATCTAAATTTTTTAAAAATCGAAATGTATTATTTTATGTTAGAAATAGCATTTTTAAGTCTCAAAATACTTTCGTCTTTTCCAAGAATTGAAAGAATATCTGGTACATCTGGTCCTTTTAGTTCTCCAACTAAAGATAAACGAAGTGGCATCATTACTTTGCCCATTCCAAGTCCTTTTGCTTCTGCAAAATCGTGGATAGTTTGTTTTAAAGTTTCTGATTCGAAGTTTGAAGTTTGAAGTTGATCAGCGAATTCTTGCATTAAACTTCCAGTTTCTTCGTTCCATGCTTTTTTGCTAGCTTTTTCGTCGTAAGAAGTTGGCGCTTCGAAGAAAAATTTGCTATCGTTATAAATATCTTTAATGAAACTTGCTCTTTCCTTCATCAAAGAAACAATTTTCAACAAAGTGTCATTATTTAAACTTGAATTTTTAACCTCATCCAATTCTTTGAACAATTCTAAAACTTCAGCATCCGATTTTTTCAATAAATATTCGTGATTAAACCAAACTGCTTTTTCAGGATTAAATCTTGCGCCAGCTTTGTGAACTTTATGAAGATCAAATTCAGAAATCATTTCGTCCATCGTCAAGATTTCTCTATCGTTTGCAGGACTCCAACCCAACAAAGCAACCATATTGATGAATGCATCTGGGAAATAACCTGACTCTTTGTATCCTTTCCAAATATCACCGCTCTCAGGATCTTTAAAATCCATCGGGAACACTGGGAAACCAAATTTAGCGCCATCTCTTTTGCTTAATTTTCCTTTTCCTTCTGGTTTTAAAATCAATGATAAATGCGCAAATTGCGGAGCTTCCCAACCCATTGCTTCGTACAACAAAACGTGAAGTCCCAGTGAGGGCAACCATTCTTCGCCACGAATAACGTGAGAAATTTTCATTTCGTGATCGTCGATAATGTTCGCAAAATGGTAAGTTGGCATTCCGTCATTTTTTACCAAAACTTTATCATCTAAAGTATCAGTATTTACACTGAAATTTCCACGAATGATATCTTCCATATTCAGTTGACGACCAACTGGCATTTTGAAACGCACAACATAAGCAACTCCATCTGCTTTTAGTTTTTCCACTTCTTCATTAGAAAGCGTTAAACTATTTTTCATGCGATTTCTCGTGAAATTGTTGTACGCAAAAACTTCATCTTTCGCTTCAAATTCAGAACGAATCGCATCCAATTCTTCTGGTGTATCAAAAGCGATGTAAGCATAATCTGTCTTTAAAATTTGTTCGGTATATTTATCGTAAATATCACGTCTTTCAGATTGACGATAAGGTCCGTAAGGTCCACCATGAATTGGACTTTCATCAGGGATTAATCCGCACCATTCCAGAGATTTCATAATGTAATCTTCAGCACCTTCCACGTATCTTGCCGTGTCGGTATCTTCAATTCTTAATACAAAATCGCCTCCGTTATGTTTAGCGAAAAGATAATCATATAACGCAGTTCTTACACCACCCAAATGCAAAGCACCTGTAGGACTTGGCGCAAAACGGACTCTTACTCTTTCCATTGTTTGAAAAATTTAGAGTGCAAATTTACGAAAAATGAAGAGATTATGTTAATTTTAGCTAAGTTTGTATGATGACAAAAGTAGAAAAGCAAAATAAAATTTTATTTTATATAAAAGGCTACTCAACGCAGTTTCTTCCAAAACAAAATCTTGAAAAAAAAATTAATGCTCTTCGTAAAATTTTGAGTAAAAGAGATTTGGAGGTTGCTGAATATCGCGTTGACTACTATAATAAATTGTCAGAAAAACAAAAAGTCACACATTCTGGGACACGAATTAAAGATTTAAAACATCCTAAAACACCCAAGTCGTACTATTTTGATACTTACGAATACGCACACTATTTCGATGAGAATCTTTTGATTGATTATTCTTTTGGTGATGTTAACACGATTTTGCCAATCCCAATGATTACAAAAAGTCGCCCGATTGCAGGAAATAATGAGAATAATATTCTTTTAAACCTCGATAAAGCGAGACATTTTGTGTTGGTCGATGATTCTAAAAGTTTTGATTCTAAAACCAATAAATTAATTGGCAGAGCAGCGGTTCATCAGCAACATCGCATTGATTTTTTTAATCAATATTTTGAAAATCCACTTTGTGATCTTGGGCAAGTTAACAAAAGTGGAGGCGACCAAAAATGGTTGAAACCTAAAATATCGATTGACGAACATTTAAAAAATAAGTTTGTTCTGAGTCTTGAAGGTAACGATGTAGCAACTAATCTTAAATGGATAATGTGCTCTAATTCCTTAGCAGTAACGCCAAAGTTAAAAATGGAAACTTGGTATATGGAAGGAACTTTGATCCCGAATGAGCATTACGTACAAATTGCAGATAACTACTCGGACCTCGAGGAAAGACTACAATATTATATAGATCATCCAAATGAAGCTAAATTAATCATCGAAAATGCAAAAGAATTTAGATCAAAATTTAGCAACAAAAATTTAGAGGATTTAATTGCACTTTTGGTTTTGAAGAAGTATTTTAATTTAGTGTAAGAAATTAGAAGGTAGAATTTATGAAGTTTTGGAATATAAAAAAACAGTTTAAAAAACTTAAAAAAGATATTAAGTTTAAAAAAACTTTTAAATCAATTGATGCTAGCTTAAAAGAAATTTATTTTTTTGAAAATAATTCGTTTAGTTTTGAGGAAAGTTCCGATCCGAAAGTAAGCATTATTATTCCAGTTTACAATCAAATACATTACACTTTAAATTGTTTATACTCGATTTTTCAAAATGAAGATCATATTCCAAAAGAAATAATTGTAGTTAACGATTGCAGTACAGATGATACCGCTGCAATAATTTCTAAAATCAAAGGTGTAAAGCTAATTAACAATACAGAAAATTTAGGCTTTCTTAAAAGTGTAAATAAAGCAATTCAATACGCTGAAGGTGAATTTATCTATCTTCTTAATAATGACATAAAAGTTCAAAAAAATTATCTTTCAGCACTTTTAGAAGTTTTTTCTGAACAAAAAAATGTTGGAGCAGTTGGCTCTAAATTAATTTTCAACAATAGTACTTTACAAGAAGCTGGTTGTTTGGTGTTCAAAAATGAGATCATTGTAAATCGAGGTGCAACGCAATCTATTGACGCACCTCAATTTAGCTTTATAAGAAAAGTAGATTACGCTTCTGGCTGCAGTTTACTTTTTAAAAGAAAAGATGCAGAAGGAAACATTAATCTTTTTGATGAAGTTTTTGCACCCGCTTATTATGAGGAAAATGACTTGTGCATGACTCTAAAGCATAAGCAAGGCTTAGAAATTTATTATCAGCCGAAATCAGAAATATTACATTTCGAAAATGTTAGTTATCAAAACATAAGTTTGGATAAGAAAAATCTTTTAAATCGCAACTCAAAAATCTTCTATGAAAAATGGACTAACTATCTAAAAACGAATTGGAAAGAAGGGCCTGAAAACTACCGAATCAATGATAATAAAGGTTACGACAAAAGCATTCTTATAGTTGAAGAATATATGCCAAAATTTGATCAAGATTCTGGATCCAATCGTTTCACTGAAATTGTAAAAATATTAATAGCCAATAATCATAAAGTTTATTTACTCATTAAAAATGGAGTTTCGGAAGGGGATTTTGTTTATCTAGATCTGTTTCAAAAACTTGGTGTTGAAGTTATAAGAGATTATTTAACTCCAAAAAAAATGATTATCCGTGCGGAAAAGCAGCTTAAACAAATAAGAAATGCAGTAGATTTCATATGGATTTTCCGTCCAGAAGGTTATGAATATTATTTAGATGTTATTCAGAAAATTGGTTTTGATGCCAAAATAATCTACGACATGGTAGATCTGCACTATTTGCGATTTGACCGAGAAAAAGACTTTTTTACCAAAACAAGGAGAAGACAAAAGAGAGAAAAAGAAGTTCGTGAACTAGAGCAAAAAGCGCTTCAAAATGCCGATGTAATTGTTGCAATTAGTGATCAAGAAAAAGAAATTTTAATAAATGAAGGTTTCAAAAAAGATAATATTTTTATCGTAAGTAATATACATACTGTTAAAACTAATATTACTCAAAAGTCTTTCTCAGAACGTGATGGATTGGTTTTTATTGGCGGTTTCAACCATAAACCTAATATTGATTCGGTTATTTATCTCCATCATGACATAATGCCGCTGGTTTGGAAAGAAAATAAAGATATCAAAGTTTACATTATTGGTGGAAGTGTTCCAGATGAAATAAAAGCTTTACACTCTCCGCAGTTTCAAATTTTGGGCTACCAACAAGAAATTGATGACTATTTTACGACAGCAAAAGCCTTTGTCGCACCTTTACGATACGGCGCAGGTGTGAAAGGGAAAATAGGACAAGCTTTGGAGTATCAGATTCCTGTAATTTCGACCACAATTGGAGTTGAAGGCATGAAATTAAAGCCCAACGTCAATGCTTTAGTTGTTGAAATATCAGATCCAGAAGCCTTTGCAAAAAATATTTTAGAAATTTACACTAATGAAGAAAAATGGAATAGTCTTCATAAAAATAGCGAAGACGGTTTAAGCTATTTTTCCATAAAAAAACAAGACGAAAACATCAAAGAAATTTTTGAATATTTAATTAAATAAACAATGATTATAAAAGCTGGATTTCTAATCTCTTATGATTATGAATATTTGAAAATTGCACTTCCATTAATATATTCTTGTGATGACATTAGTGAAATTTACCTTGCAATAGATCAAGATTTTAAAACGTGGAATGATGAAGACTTTACAATTCCAGATTCTTTTTTTCAGTGGATAAAAGATTTTGATACCAAAAAGAAAATTACCATTTATAGAGATAACTTTTATGTGTCAGAACTTTCAACAATTGATTGCGATACCAGAGAAAGACGAATGCTTTCCGAACGTATGGGAAAATGCGATTGGTATATTCAAATAGATTCTGATGAATATATTATTGATATCCAAAATTTCGTTAATAAGCTTAAACAAATTTCCAAAGAAATGCCAGGGAAAGAACTTTCTGTAGCTGGTAAAATTGTGATGCTTTTTAAAGAAAACGGAGATGAGTTGTATGTTGTAAATCCTATTAAAGAATTAATTTGGCTAGCAACTAATGCACCTGCCTATCAGTATGCAAGAGCTAATCTAGAGCAAGAATTAGTAAAAACCGATACTTTAGTTGTCCATCAATCTTGGGCAAGAAGTGAGGCAGAAATTAGCCAAAAAATTAGAAATTGGGGACACATGAAAGACTTTGATGTTAATCAGTTTTATGAAAACTGGCGAGTTCTAGATAAAACTAATTACAAAAACTGGAAAAACTTTCATCCACTTACACCAAATGAATGGCAAAGTCTTTCAAGAATTAAAGGATATCAAATTAAAGAATTTAATAAACTTTCAGAATTTCAAATGAAAACTGTAGTTAATTATCCTTTCTTAAGCGGATTTATAAAACTATTGGGGTAAGTTTATATTTATTCGAGGTTTGTAATCCAACACATTCTTTATCCAATTTTCGAACGAGTATTTTTCAATTAATTCAGAATCAGAATCAACGATTGAGCTGGAAAGGAAATCGCGTAACACTTCAGACGTAATCGAAGAATCGTAAACCAAAATATTTTCTGGTTTATACAAGTCATGCTTTGTGATTTCAGCGTTCGTTGTAATTAGTTTTTTGTGCATTCCCAAAGCTTCAAAAACTCGCAGTGACAAACCTTTATGTCTTGGATTGTAAAAGTCAACAAAAGTTTTCGCACTCTGCCCACGTTGATAAGCGTCTTCAAAACTAATTTTTTCCGTAATGTAATGTAGATTTGGAATATTGCGATGTATTTCCTTGACTTCTTCTACATTATCAACGAATATTTCAAAACGAATTTTAAGATGACAATCATTAATTTTTCGTAGAAAATCAAGTATAAAATCCATTCGAGAATCGGTATAAACACCAATAAAATACAGGTCTAAATTTTCGTCCTGCTTTTTAGAACTAAAAATATCTTGATTAAAATAAAAATTTGTAATCCCTAAACATTTTTCAACACCAACATCTTGAGGATCAAACACAAAAAAACGATCGAACAATGGGATTATATTTTTTACTTTTGGAAAAACATTTAGCCCATCCCACTGGTATCCAACCAATAGTTTAGATTTAGATTTTATCAATTTTATAACACTTTCTGGGTAAAGATCTGGACGAATGAGAAGTGCAAAATCAACATTGTTTACAGCATCAATTCTATTAGAGATTGTATTTTTTTGATGTTGAAACTTGAGTTCTTGTTTATAATTTTTATTTCCTAAGAATGTTTTTTGAATTAAATTTTGAAGCTTTTCACCAAAGTTTTTATAAGCAAAATGTTCATCATCAAAGCTGATATCAATAACTTTGAAACCCATTAATTCTAGGTTTTTGATAACTAGTTTGTAAATACCATACCTTTTTGGCATTCCAAAAAAAATGGTTTTATTTTCAAATACTTTGTTGATAGCCATTTTTACAAGTAACAATTTTTTCTTCAACTACTTTTTCATAGGTTGAGAAGTTCGTTTGTTCGTTTTTACGATCAAAATAATCGTGATGAAGATGATAGCAAATTGCACGCATTTTTAGTCGTCTTTGCTTTACACCAAGGTTATTGAGTCGCGCAGCCAATTCGATATCTTCATGTCCCCAACCAGACATATCGTTGTTGTATCCGTTTACTGCAATGAAATCTTCACGCCAAAATGAAAAGTTACAACCTTTTACATTATTGGATTTAAAATGATCTTTTCTGAAAAAATTAGCCATCAAAGGAAATCGAGTCGCATTGATTTTATTTTTCACATTTTTGGAAACCCAATCCATGCGAAGTTCTTTTTCTGCTAAAATTTTATGGGTGTTTTCTTCAGAAATTAAAGACCGCGAGCCATTTAAAAAAAAACCTTTTTGCTTCTCAGAAATATGATCTTTAATAAAGTTTTTATCTAAAATAATATCACCATCTATCTGAACAATATAATCGGCATCCGTTCCTGCAACAGCTTTGTTCATGATAATTGTTTTGCGAAAACCATCATCTTCTTGCCAAAAATGCTTAATAGGAATTTTGCTTTTTTGCTTCCAATCTTCGATTAAAGTTTTGGTTTCTTCTTTTGATCCGTCATCCGCAATCAAAATTTCATTCGGCTTCAACGTTTGATTTTGAACAGATTGCAAAACCTTATCCAATGCAGAAGGCCAATTGTAAGTTGATATCAATAAAGCGAATTTCATGATTTAAAGATACTGATTGATTCCGTTTTCGCAGAACTTAACGCCGTTTTTCTTGGCATCTTCGAAAATTTGTTCATTCTTTTTCAAATTTTCTTTTGCATTAATTGGATGATGAATGTGAAAAACCAAACCTCCCATTTTCAGAAAACGTTTTTCTTTTCCAGCATTTAGAAGCCTTGCAACAAATTCTTTATCTTCTGGTCCCCAACCTTTAAAATCTTCGTTGTAACCATTAACTTCAATGGCATCATCACGCCAGAAAGCCATATTACAACCATGGATTTCCCACCGTTCGTCGCCCGTATTTTTATAATTAGTTTCAAATTTTTTCCATAAAAGAGGAATTCGAAACGAACTAAAAAAATTGGTAATCCCTTTTGCAAAAGGATTTATTTTAATGTTTTGCGACTTCAGTTTTTCAGAAGAAAGTTCGTCATTAATATAAATTCGACTAGCGCGGACAAAAGAATTTTTCTTCGCAAATGCTTTGTGATCTGCAATAAAATAAGGATGAAGAACCAAATCCCCGTCAATCTGGATAATATAATCTCCCGATGCTTTTGCGATGGCTTTATTCCTAATTTTAGCCAGTTCGAAACCATTGTCTTCATGCCAAATATGAACAACAGGCACTTTCGATATCTTTTGATATTTTTCCACAATATCTTTTGTAGGCGACTTAGAGCCGTCGTCTGCAATCAAGATTTCATCAGGAAGTATTTTCTGTGCCATTACGCTTTTCAGACAAACATCTAAAGCTTCTGGCCAATTATAAGTGGATATTAAAAGGGAAGTTTTCAATAATTATTTATTAAATTCTAAAACAGTTTTTTCGATAATATTCACACAATCCAACAATTCATCTTTTCTAATAACCAAAGGTGGTGCAAGACGGATAATGTTTCCGTGGGTTGGTTTTGCTAGAAGTCCATTTTCTTTTAAAGCGACACAAAGATTCCAAGCTGTAGAGCTTTCAGGTGTATCATTAATTAAAATAGCGTTTAACAAACCTTTTCCTCGAACAGCAGTTATCAAATCTGTTTTGTGAATTAATTTTTCTATTTCAGAACGGAAAAGTTCGCCTAATTCTTGTGAACGCTCTGATAATTTTTCTTCTTCAACAACATCCAAAGCCGCAACTGCAACCGCACAAGCTAAAGGATTTCCACCAAATGTAGAACCGTGTTGTCCAGGTTTAATAACGTTCATAATATTATCATTGGCTAAAACCGCAGAAACTGGATACATGCCGCCAGAAAGTGCTTTTCCGAGAATTAAAATATCAGGCTGTACATCTTCATGATAACAAGCAATTAGCTTTCCTGTTCTTGCAATACCTGTTTGTACTTCGTCCGCAATAAAAAGAACATTATATTTTTTACAAAGCTCAGAAGCTCCTTTCAGGAAGCCGTCATCTGGAACGTAAACGCCAGCTTCACCTTGAATTGGCTCCGCTAGAAATGCAGCGATATTCTGTGCATCAGCTTTTAAAGTTTCCTCTAAAGCATTTAAATCGTTGTACGGAATTTTAACAAAACCAGGCGTGAAAGGTCCGTAGTTTTGGTTCGCATCGGGATCATTAGAAAAAGAAACAATGGTTGTGGTTCTTCCGTGGAAGTTGTTTTCGCAAACGATGATTTTTGCAGCATTTTCTGCGATAGCTTTTACTTCATAACTCCATTTACGAGCTAGTTTTACAGCGGTTTCCACAGCTTCTGCTCCAGAATTCATTGGTAAAACTTTATCAAAACCGAAAAGCGTTGTAATTTTCTTTTCGTATTCTCCCAATTTATTATTGTAGAAAGCTCTTGAAGTTAAAGCTAAAGTTTGTGCTTGCTCTGTTAATGCTTTTACAATTTTTGGATGAGAATGTCCTTGGTTAACCGCCGAATAAGCAGACAGAAAATCATAATATTTTTTGCCTTCAACATCCCAAACATAGACGCCTTCACCTTTCTCTAAAACCACGGGAAGTGGATGATAATTGTGGGCGCCGTGTTTTTCCTCAAGTTCTATATAGTAGTTTGAATCTTTGTTGTTTTCCATATGTATTTATATTTTGCGCTTGCAAGTGAAAAAAAAGCCCAACCTAAGCTGGGCAATCGTTATGTATTTTTGAATCTTAAATGCTGTATTCGTATTGACGATCCATCACAAAAGATTCCATAAATTTAGTTGTGTAATTTCCAGATAAGAAGTCTTCGTTGTCTAACAACTGTCTGTGGAAGGGGATTGTGGTTTTTACACCTTCAATATAGAATTCTTCCAAAGCACGTTTCATTTTAGCAATTGCTTCTTCTCTTGTTTGTGCTGTTGTAATCAACTTCGCAATCATCGAGTCGTAGTTAGGCGGTATGGCATAACCCGAATATACATGTGTGTCAACTCTTACACCATGACCTCCAGGGATATTTAACCCCGTGATTTTTCCTGGTGAAGGACGGAAATCCGCATAAGGGTCTTCCGCGTTGATACGACATTCGATTGCATGTAATTTTGGATAATAATTGATACCCGAAATTGGCGTTCCGGCAGCTAATAAGATTTGCTCACGGATAAGGTCGTAGTCGATAACTTGTTCTGTAATTGGGTGTTCTACTTGGATACGAGTATTCATCTCCATAAAGTAGAAATTACGGTGTTTGTCTACCAAAAACTCGATCGTTCCAACCCCTTCATAACCAATGTATTCGGCAGCTTTAACAGCGGCTTCACCCATTTTTTCACGAAGTTCATCCGTCATAAAAGGAGAAGGCGTTTCTTCAATAAGTTTTTGATTTCTTCTTTGGATAGAGCAATCTCTTTCTGACAAGTGACAAGCTTTTCCGTATTGGTCACCAGCAATTTGGATTTCGATATGACGTGGTTCTTCAATAAGTTTTTCCATGTACATTCCACCGTTTCCAAAAGCGGCGACAGCTTCTTGGATCGCAGATTCCCAATGTTCTTTTAGGTCTTCTTCTTTCCAAACAGCACGCATACCTTTACCACCACCACCAGCAGTAGCTTTGATCATTACTGGATAACCGGTTTCTTTAGCGATACGCACGGCATCTTCATAAGAATCGATTAGTCCGTCAGAGCCAGGTACGCATGGTATTCCAGCCTCTTTCATGGTTGCTTTAGCCGTAGCTTTATCACCCATTTTTTCAATCTGTTCTGGCGTTGCTCCAATAAATTTGATATTGTTGTTAGCACAAATTCTTGAGAAGTTTGCATTCTCTGATAAGAATCCGTAACCAGGATGGATAGCGTCTGCATTGGTAATTTCTGCAGCTGCAATAATGTTAGGAATCTTTAGATAAGAATCTTTACTCATCGCAGGGCCGATGCACACTGCTTCGTCCGCAAATCTTACATGTAAACTATCTTTGTCTGCTGTACTATATACTGCAACCGTTTTGATACCCATTTCTTTTGCGGTACGTAGAATTCGCATTGCGATTTCGCCACGGTTTGCAATTAATATTTTTTTGAACATCTTTTAGAATTTTAAATTTTAAATTTTGAATTTTAAATTATTTTAAATGTCAAAAAACATCTAAAATCTATAATTTATAATCTAAAATTGCTTACGATGGATCTACCAAGAATAATGGTTGGTCGTACTCAACAGGAGTAGCGTCATCAACTAAAATCTTAACGATTTTTCCGCTAACTTCAGCTTCGATTTGGTTGAATAATTTCATTGCTTCGATTACACAAACAACTTTGTCGGAAGTAATGCTATCACCAACGTTAACAAAAACGTCTTTGTCAGGTGATGGTTTTCTGTAGAAAGTACCAATCATCGGTGACTTAATAGTGATAAATTTGCTATCATCAGCTGATGCTGCTTCTGGAGCAGAACTCGGCGCTGGAGCAGAAGCTACAGCTTGAGGTGCCGCAACTGGAGCTTGGTAAGCAACAGGTTGAGATACATAACTAACTGGTTCTCCACCTAGTGGCGTTTTGATTAAAATTTCGAAGTCCTTGTTTTTATATTTTACTTCAGATACGCCTGCTTTAGCAACAAATCTAATAAGATTTTGAATGTCTTTAATATCCATATTGTAGGTAAATTATTTTAGAAAGTCAAAGATAATAAAAAACCACTCGATTTAGAGCAAATTGAGTGGTTTTTTATGTCGTGAATAAGATATTTTATGCTAAATATCTTAGTTGTCTTCAGTAGTTTCTACTGTTTTTTCCAATACTACTTTTCCTCTGTAGTATAGTTTTCCTTCATGCCAATGCGCTCTGTGGAAAAGGTGTAATTCTCCAGTTGTAGCGTCTTTAGCTAATTGAGGAGCAACAGCTTTGTAATGTGTTCTTCTTTTATCTCTTCTTGTAGACGATTGTCTTCTCTTAGGATGTGCCATTACTAGTGATTTTTTTTAAAATTCTATTATGAATTATTGTTATACTTAATTATTATCTTTCAATTTTTTGAGAGCTGCCCAGCGAGGATCGATCTCGTTTTCTTGCTCTTCTTCCTTTATTTTAGGACTGTATTTTTCTAAAAGTTGATGATAATCGTCTTCATCTTTTAGATTGGGAGAAAGTTTCTTCATTGGGACGCTTAACATAACACCTTCGTAGACTAGCTGTGCAATGTTAAAATCGCTGTCGCTATGCGGTATTGTGATAACTTCCTCGTTACTGTCATCATATTCTTCTCCTTGTTTTACAAGAATCTTTATGTCATGTTTAATTGGATGATCAAATTCTTCGTTGCTAATGTCGCAAATCAATTCGATTTTTCCAGTTATGTCAAACCAAAACTCTAGAAAAGTAGTGTGTTTGTCAAGTAAAACATCCACTTGTATTCTTGGTTTTGTAAATTCTTGTTCTATCCCGAACAAATCAAAGAACGCCTGATCGATTTCAAATCTAAACTCATGCTTACCTGTCTTTAGACCTGTAAATGCAATGTTATAATTTTTGAATTTGTCCATAAAATTCGGTTTGCAAAAATAACTTTATTTTTTGAAATAACAAAATAATTTTAAATCAAAGTTTTAAGAATCTATTTTGTTCTTAATTAACTTCTTCTGGTAAGTCTTCGTCATAGTTGTCTTTTGCGTTAACAACGCGTGGTCGCAACTTGCCTTTTTGAAGTTCAATATATTCCATTCTGTTGCGATAAATGTCAATCGCTGCAAAAATAGCTTCACTAAAACTTTGTTCGTTAGCAAGATTTTTTCCCGCGATGTCATAAGCAACACCATGATCTGGAGATGTTCTGATAATTGGTAAGCCGGCAGTATAATTAACACCTTCTTTGTAAGCAATCGTTTTGAAAGGCGCTAAACCTTGGTCATGATACATTGCTAAAACCGCATCAAATTTTCTATATTTTTCAGGTTGGAAGAAGCTGTCCGCTGGATAAGGTCCAAAAGCTAAAATCCCTCTATTAAAAAGTTCTTCAATCGCTGGTTGGATAATTTCGATTTCTTCTTTACCGATAACGCCACCGTCACCAGCATGAGGATTTAATCCTAAAACTGCAATTTTTGGTTTTTCGATGCAGAAATCTTCAATTAGAGTTTTGTTAAGCTGTTGAACTTGTTTAACGATTTTTTCTGTAGAAATGTTTTCAGCAACATCTTTTAAAGGAATATGATGCGTTGATACAGCAACTTTTAGGTCGTTTGTAATTAAAAACATAACACCTTTGCGACCTGCTTTTTCTTCGAAATAACCTGTGTGACCAGCATGTTGGAAACCATATTTCAACATTTCGTCTTTGTTGATTGGTGCGGTAACCAAAACGTCGATTTCTCTATTTAACAAAGCTTCTGTTGCAGCTTCTAAAGATGAAATTGCAAAACGTGTCGATTCTTTCGTTGGAACACCGAATTCTACATTCGAGTTGTCTTTAGAAAGATTTAACATGTTGATTTTACCATGTGCAGCTTCTCTTACATTTTGTATGTAATTGAAATTGAGGTGTTGAAGCTTGAAAAAATTCTTCTGATAACTAAATAATTTACCAGAACCAAAAATAATTGGCGTGAAGAAATCAGTAATCGCTTTATCTTTTAAAGACTTCATAATGATTTCTGGACCAATACCATTGAAATCACCTATCGAAATGCCTACTCTTACTTTATGATGCTTCGCACTCATTTTATTATCTTTGAATATTAATTGAAACTACAAATTTACAATTTTTGAAATTAAGCTTTGTAGTTATTATTGAAGATTTATTCTAAGTTTAAAATCCTTAAAGAGAAAATAAAATGTTTACAGGTATTGTTGAGGCAACAGGAAAAGTGCAAAATGTCGAAAAAAATGGAACGAATGTTGATTTCACGCTCGAGTGTAATTTTGCTAACGAGTTAAAAGTCGATCAAAGTCTAGCGCATAACGGCTGTTGTCTTACCGTTGTTGAGATTAATGCGCCGCAATATAAAGTAACTGCAATTGATGAGACTTTAGAAAAGACAAATCTCGGAAATTGGTCTGTTGGTACAGAGGTTAACCTTGAGCGTTGTCTGAAATTTGAAGGTCGATTAGACGGACATTTGGTGCAAGGTCATGTTGATAAAACGGGAAAAGTTGCGAAAATCGAAGATATGGACGGTAGTTTTTATGTGACGATTTCTTATGATGAGGAGATTAATTACACAACGGTACCACAAGGATCTATTACTGTTAACGGTATTAGTTTGACAGTGGCGGATAGTCAACCGAATCAGTTTTCGGTGGCAATAATCCCATATACTTGGGAGTTTACAAATATGAAACATATTAATGTCGGCGATGTTGTCAATTTAGAATTTGATATCATTGGGAAATATATTTCGAAATTGATGCAAAAACAGAATGTCATTAAGTAATTATAAAGGTTATAGTCTGCGTAACAGGATTTTTGTCGGATTTTTAATTGTCTGCCTTTTGAGTACAATCGGCTCTGCGGTGTTGTCGTATGTCGTGCTTCGCGATAATGCGATGACGCAAAGTAAGGTAGATAAGCAGAGTAAATCCGAGGCGTTGATGTCGTCTTTAGATTACGCGCTCAGTCATACCGAGGTTTTCGAAAAAGATTTACCTGAAGTTTTAGGGAACAAAATTTATGAAATAGCCGATATCAACAAGCATGATATTATTGTTTACGATCTGAAAGGTGATTATCTTCTGTCTAATAAAGATCCGAAACTCATAACCCAAAAACATATGCCGACTGACATTTTAGATAAACTAAGAAAAGACGGTTTGCAGTATGATAAAACGGAATATGATCCAAAATTAAAAGCAGATGTAACTTCGTCATACATGGTTCTTAAAAACAATATGTTAGCAAATATTGGTTACGTTTATTTTCCATTGTATCATAACGAAGACGTTTATCTACAAGTTTTTAACCGTTATCTGGGATTAATTATTCTTATTAATATTCTTATTCTTTTGGTTGGAGTTTGGATTAGTTGGGTGACTTCCAATAATTTAACAAAAAAAATTACGCGTTTTTCAAGTATTATTAATTCAATTAATTTGTTTGATGATAATATTCGGCCGATTCGATATTATCAAAATGATGAGCTTAACGGTTTGGTTAAAGCCTACAATAAATTGATTTCGGAAATCCAAGATCAAAGAGAAAAACTACGATATAAAGCTTCGGAAGAAGCTTGGCGCGAAATGGCAAAGCAGGTAGCACACGAGGTTAAAAACCCATTAACACCTATGAAGTTGACGATTCAGAATTTCGAAAGACGTTTTGATCCTGAAGACCCAGAAGTGACAAATAAGGTTAAAAAAATGTCTAAAGTTATCGTTGAGCAAATCGATCTTATTTCTGAAGTGGCGTCTGCTTTCTCCGAATTTGCAAAATTACCACAGCGTAATGATGTTATTTTTGATGTTGTTGAAGAGACGAAAAGTGTTGCGAATGTATTTGGAGCCAACAATATTTATATTCACTCTAACAAGGATGTTATTAACGTCAACATGGATAAAATCTATTTGACAAGAATTTTAACTAATTTAATTTCTAATTCCATTCAAGCGCAAGATTCGAGTCGACCAATGTTGATAAATGTTGATATCGAAAACATTCATAAAAAACTAAGAATAAGCGTTGAAGATAATGGTTTCGGGATTCCAGATGAAAAATTAATGAAGATTTTTGAACCAAATTTCACAACCAAAAGCTCAGGAATGGGACTTGGTTTAACAATGGTCAGAAAGATGATTGAAGATTACGGTGGCGAGATTTCTGTAAAGTCCGAAGTCGGAAAAGGCACGATTTTTACTATTATGTTGCCAACAAATATGTAATGTATGATGAAGGTTTTTAGATTCCAACAATTTGATATCATTCAGGATGAAGCGGTTTTTAGAGTTGGTACAGATGCGGTGTTGTTGGGTGCTTTAGCGAATCCAAAAGATGCTAAAACGGCTTTGGAAGTTGGTACAGGGACTGGCGTTATCTCTTTGATGTTGGCGCAACGTTTTCCAGAACTTCATGTTTTAGCTTTAGATATTAACGAAAAAGCGGTAGAAATTGCACAAGCTAATTTTAATGCTTCGCCTTTTTCAAATCGATTGAAGTCGCAACGAGCGGATTTCAAAAATTTTGATGTTGCTGAAAAAGTTGATTTTGTATTTTCTAATCCACCTTATTTTGAAGCTAATGATTCCTGTAAAGATGTCTTAGCTCGACAAAAAATTGAGTTGGGTTTTGGAGATTTAATTAAAACATCAAATGCTATTTTATCCGAATTTGGTGTTTTGGCGGTGATTATCCCTGCTCGAGAAGAAAATGACTTAATTGCCCTCTGCGAAAAGGAAAATTTACATCTTAAACGAAAAGTTTCGATAAGAGGAATTGAGGATGGGGAAGTGCGACGTGTGATTTTATCTTTTTCTAAATCGGAGGTCGATCGTTGTATTGTAGAAGAATTTGTTGTTGAAAAATCACCTCGTCAATATTCTGACCAATATCTAGAATTTACGAAAGATTTTCATCTTTTCAAGTCATAAAAAAAGCACCAAATGGTGCTTTTTTAGTTTTATAATATTTGAATTTTTACTCAAACAATTCTGCGGTGTCAAGTACGCTAACTTGTCCATTTTCGCAACGGATAGCTTCTCCTGGGAAATTCTGAATCATGTGATAATCATGCGTTGCCATCACCACGGCGCAATTATTTTCTGTCGCCACATTTTTTAACAAAGTCATAATGTCGTTTGATGTTTCAGGGTCTAGGTTTCCTGTTGGCTCATCCGCAAGGATTAATTCTGGGTGATTTAGCAAAGCTCTAGCAATTGCCACACGTTGTTGCTCGCCACCAGAAAGTTGGTGTGGCATTTTGTGTTTTTTGGTTTTCATACCAACGCTAGAAAGGACTTCGTTGATGCGATCTTCCATTCTTATTTTGTCTGACCAACCTGTCGCTTGTAGTACAAACAAGAGGTTTTTTTCAATATTTCTATCTGTCAAAAGTTGAAAATCTTGAAAGACGATTCCTAGTTTTCTTCTAAGGTTGGGGATGTCGGATTGACGAAGTTTTGCTAAGTCAAATCCTGCAACTTCTCCTTTTCCGCCTTGTAATGGAAGATGTCCGTAAAGTACTTTTAATAAAGAACTTTTTCCAGCACCAGTTTTTCCGATAAGGTAACAGAATTTTCCTTTTTGGATATGGAGATTAACGTTGTTAAGAACCGTAAAGTTCTTTTGTACAATTTTAGCATTGTCAAGATTGATAATGTTTTCTCCGCTTTCGTGTCTGTGTGGCATAGTTAAAAATCTTGTGGATTAAGTTTTCGACAGCAGTCGAATATTATCTCAAAAATAAGGAAAACTTTTAGGATAGACTTAATTTTTATCATTTTTTAACAACAAAAAATGCTTGAAAGACATTACTCTCAAGCATGATTTGTATGTAATAATTTAAGAATTATCTCTTAGCGCGTGCAGCACTTACAGTTAAACTCTTTCTGCCTTTTGCTCTTCTAGCTGCTAATACTCTTCTACCGTTAGGTGTAGACATTCTTTCTCTGAAACCGTGTTTGTTTCTTCTCTTTCTTTCCGATGGTTGGAATGTTCTTTTACTCATCACTAATATATTTAGTTCGTAATTATCTTTTGATTTTCAGATTGCAAATATAAGACTTTTATTTGTTGTCGCAAATCATTTTTGAAAATTATTTTAAAAATTTATTAGCATAATTTCTTTAACTAAGTTCTAGACGCTTTTTCTAAATTGTTTACTTTTGAAAACTGTAAGTATTATTATAAAAATGGCAGTTCTGTATTCCATATTCATAGAGGTTTTTATTATCGTTTTTAAGCTGTTTGCAATGTTTAATGCAAAAGCTAGAAAAGGTTTGCTTGGTCGAAATACCGCGATTGACTCTGTGCAAAGTCAATTAAATGGCAAGTCGGTCATTTGGATGCATGCTGCAAGTTTGGGCGAGTATGAGCAAGGTTTACCAGTTTTGGAACAATTGAAAACGGAGTTTCCAGATTCTAAAATTCTTATCAGTTTTTTCTCACCTTCGGGCTATGAAAATGTAATTAAAAAAGAGAATATCGCAGATCTTATTATTTATCTCCCGTTTGATAGAAAATCAACGATGCAAAAGTTGGTTAATGCGATGGATGTTAAGATTTTCTTTACTGTTAAATATGATTATTGGTATCATTTACTTCGAGCTTTAAAATCAAAAAATACCAAAATATTTGTTGTTTCGGCTTTGTTTTATGAAGGCCAAGTTTTTTTCAAAATGTATGGCGGTTGGTTTTCAAAACAGTTGAAGACTTGTCTAGATTGGGCGTTTCATCAGACTGTTGGGAGTTCTGCTTTGGCGAAAAGTGTTGGGATAAATCAATCTTCTGTAACTGGCGATACGCGATTTGATCGTGTTAAGCAACTAAAAAATCGAGATAATCACGTACCTTTTATTTCTGAATATGTTTTTAATAGAAGAAGTATTGTGCTGGGAAGTTCTTGGGATGCCGAGGAAAAAGCAGCGCAAGTTTTACATAAAAAACTTCCTAAAACCAAGTTGATTATTGCGCCGCATGATTTGAAGCGTGTTCCACATCTCAGATTACTATTTCCTCAAGCTTTATTGTATAGCGAAATTAACGAAAGGACTGATCTAGAAAGCAATGTTTTAATTATTGACAGTATTGGTTTGTTGTCAAAATTATATTCTTATGCGACTTTAGCAGTTGTTGGTGGCGGTTTTCACAGTGCGGGACTTCATAATATTTTGGAAGCTGCGGCGTTCGGAATTCCTGTGTTTTTTGGAGATCAATACAAAAAGAATCCAGAAGCTGATGCTTTAATAAAGATGAATGGCGGTAAAAATTTTTCTGACGAATTTGCGATGGCAGGTTATATCGAAGAATTGATTAAAAGCGCAAATCGTACACCAATTGATGAAGTATCGACTTTAAAAGAAATGTCCGAAAATGCAAAGTTCTTTGTCGAATCTCAGCCATATGCGACTAAGAAAATTCTTGCTAAAATTTTAAGTTTCTTTCCCGAAAAGACAGTTGTTTAATTTTAATTAAATAGCTTTGAATACTTCATAAAGCCGTTTAATGCCCAGTTAGCGGTGTAATACAAAGATTTAATCGTAGAATATTTCATGTGATCTTTGTAAACCAAATATTGGTCTTTGATGATGTTTTTTTTGTTTCGAGAAACGCTACTTTGGTGCATTCTGTATTTTGCCATGGTTTTCGGAAGTGGCTTTCCTTCGGGGATTTTTTTTAAAAGATTGAGCCACATCACATGATCTTCACGTTTGCTACCTTCGGGAAAATATTCTTTACCAACACGCGCAGAATCGTACATGGACGATAAAAGAGACAATCGACAGGTTTTCAAAAGATTGTTAAATGTCACCACTTTATCTGCTTTGAAGTCTTCAATCTGAGGAGTTAAATCTTCATTGCAACGTGCATAATTAGAATAAGCGATTTCGGCTTTTTCTTTTTTCATGAAGTTGACCATTTCTTCAAGAAAGTTGGGTTCCCAAAAGTCATCGGCATCAAGAAATGTGATAAAACGTCCAGAAGCTTTCTCGAGGGATAAATTACGGGCATGACCTGCGCCGCCATTTTTCTCAGCTTTTATTAAAATGATGCGCGAATCTTTGTGCTGTTCGATGATTTCGGTGGTTTTGTCCGAAGATTTATCGTCCGTGATAATCCATTCCCAATCCGTCAAAGTCTGTGATAAAACCGAACTAATCGTTTCCTGAATATATTTTTCAGTATTGTAACTCGGCGTAATAATCGAAACTTCTGGCATTTTGTGTTTTTTGCAAATTTAACAATACTACAACAAAAAGAGCCTTTCGGCTCTTAATTTATTCTTGTATTTTAGCTTTCCAAGTTATTCCGCTGATGTCGGTTAAGGCGATTTCGTGGACAATTTGATCGATTTCGAAATTTAAATTTGCTTTTGCGCCCAAAGGTAGAAGTAGGCTGTGTTTGTGAGGTTTGATTTTCGCAACATAATAATTTTTAATTTGTTGTTTGTTAAACTTGCTCAAATCTTCCATGCCTAGACTTTTGACGTTGTTTCCATTTTGATCCAAAAAATCAATTCCTATTAAAAAAGAACCATAGACATCGGCACCTTCAAATCTCATCACATCGAAGCTAACTTGGTTTTTATCTTGTTTAAGATTTGTGATTTCCAATTTTGGCTTGACCGATTTGTTGTGAAGATCGCCATAGACGCCACCGTGGAAAACTTGATTAGTATAAAGTGTCAATCCAAATATTAAAAAACTGATGACTAAAAAAGGCGTGTAGAATTTTAGATTGAGCTTTTCATTAAATTGAGTCTCGTTTAAAACAAAATTCTTTGAAAGTCCATCAATCGAAATTTTGCCGCCACCCAAGTGGAAAAGTGTGAATCCTCCTGCAATTCCCAAAACGCCAATTTGCCATTCGTCGAGGCAAGTTGTACCAATCCAGCCAGAGCCAAGGAGAATTCCTAAAGCTAACGACATAACGATAAGACTGTTGATTCGGGTTTTGTAACCTATCATTAAAAATAAGCCGACAAATCCCTCAACAATCGTGAAAATCCACATTTTTGTCAGTAGAATTTCGGGATTGCTTACGAGGTATTCTATTAAAGGTTTTATAAAAAGTGCATTCGGAAGAAAATGATTAAATTTTTCACCGATGTAGCCAGGAACTTCTGGATCTAGTTTGTTTTCTAAAATTAATCGCCTCCAAAAAGCGGAAAAATATGTCCAGCCAATTACAAGGCGGAGCGCTAATCCTGCGTTAGGAAAAGCATTGATGATTGTTTTGTTCATTATTGCAATATTTGATTTTAAATAAATTTTTGACGTGAAAGTTTATTTAAAAATAATTGCAATTTTGAGTTGAGAATAGAGTAGGAAGAGTCGCTCTTGGACGCGCTCGCGAATGACAAAAGCGGTCTTTTCTTTAGTTTTAAAAATGAAATCTTCAATGTTTTTAAAACTGAAAAAATCATTTGCTAAAGCTTGGTCAAGAACAAATTTGACTTTTGTTTTGGTTTTTAAATTTTGGGTGTCACAAGTTGACTTATCCGAAAAATTACTTTTGTTGGGAGAGGTTTTATCAAAACTAAATTCCTTTTGCGACGTCATTTGGAAAAGACTTGCCTTCACGCTACATGGCGAAAACAAAATCCCGATCACAAAAATTATTTGTAAAAACACTCGCATGTGGGCAAAAATAGCCTTTTAAAATACCAAAACAAAGTTTTTAAGTTTTCTTAATACTTTATTTGCAGTTAAATATGTGTTAAAATGCTTATCTTTGGAAGTCTTTTTGGAAGCCAAAACGAAAGTGTTTTCCAAAATCTTATCTACAATTTTTGATTTTACCAGAAAAATTATTTTTAAAACTTCTATTGTTTAAAATTTTATATCTTTGCAATGTCGTTTTTAAAGATGTTAATATTTGGGTTTTCCAAGATTGATAGAATTATTAACTACAAAATAATATTTTAACAGTGTTTTACGATCACCAACAGATTGAAAAGAAGTGGCAGAAGTATTGGGAAGAAAACCAAACTTACAAAACATCGGACGCTACTTCTAAGCCGAAATTTTATGTATTAGATATGTTCCCTTATCCATCGGGAGCAGGACTCCACGTGGGACATCCGCTCGGGTATATTGCGTCGGATATCTATGCAAGATACAAAAGACATCAAGGCTTCAACGTGTTACATCCTGTTGGTTACGATAGTTTTGGTTTGCCAGCCGAGCAATATGCTATCCAAACTGGACAGCATCCTGCGGTGACGACAGAGCAAAATATTAATCGTTACGAAGAGCAACTTAAAAAGATTGGGTTCTCTTTTGATTGGAGTCGCGAGATTCGTACGTCTGATGCATCTTATTATAAATGGACACAATGGATTTTTATTCAATTATTTCATTCGTGGTATAATAAGGATACGGACAAAGCAGAATCGATTGATACGTTGATTAAACATTTTGAAGCAAAAGGTACAGACGGACTTAATGCCAATCAGAATGATGAATTAAACTTTACTGCAGAAGAATGGAAAGCGGCTTCGGAAGAAGATAAGCAAGATATTTTATTAAATTATCGTTTGGCGTTTCGTGCTGAGACAACGGTTAATTGGTGTCCAGCTTTAGGAACGGTTTTAGCGAACGATGAAGTTATTGGAGGTAAATCTGAGCGTGGTGGTTTTCCTGTGTATCAAAAGAAAATGATGCAATGGAGTATGCGTATTTCTGCATATTCTGAAAGATTATTGCAAGGTCTTGCGACTTTGGATTGGCCACAGCCGCTTAAAGATTCTCAAGAATATTGGATCGGGAAATCTCAAGGTGCGAAAGTTAAATTTTTGATTGATGGTTCTCAGTTGATTGTTGATGATGTTCAGGAAAATTCTGACAACCAACAACCAGCAACCGACGACGTGATTGAAGTTTTCACAACGCGTCCTGATACTATTTTTGGATCGACATTTATGGTGTTGGCGCCAGAAAATCCTTTGGTAGAAAATATTACAACAGAAGCTCAAAAAGCAGAAGTTGAAAATTATATTGCCGAAACTTCTAAAAAAACAGAGCGCGATCGTATGGCTGATGTTAAGTCGGTTTCGGGTGCTTTCACAGGAAGTTACGCCATCAATCCTTTTACAGGAAAGAAGATGCCGATTTATATTTCGGATTATGTGTTGATGGGTTACGGAACAGGCGCAGTTATGGCGGTTCCAGCGCATGATGAACGCGATCACAGATTTGCAAAGAAATTCGGTTTAGAAATTATCGAAGTTGTTGAAGGTGGCGAAAATGTTCAGGAAGAAGCTTTTGCTTCAAAAGATGGAAAATGCATTAACTCTGATTTCTTAAATGGTTTAAATTACGAAGAAGCGAAATCTAAAATCATTGAAGAAATTGTAAAACGAAATATCGGCGAGGCTACAATTAATTATAGACAACGTGATGCGATTTTTTCTCGTCAGCGTTATTGGGGCGAGCCAGTTCCTGTTTATTTTAAAAATGATTTGCCCTACACATTGCCGGTTTCTGCTTTGCCATTGGCTTTGCCAGAAGTTGAAAAATATTTGCCAACAGAAGATGGTGATCCACCTTTAGGGAATGCTAAAGACTTTGCTTGGGACGAAGCGAATCAAAAAGTGGTTGCAACGGATTTAATAGATAATGTAACGGTATTTCCATTAGAATTGTCAACGATGCCAGGTTGGGCAGGTAGCTCTTGGTATTTCTTAAGATATATGGATCCGCACGATGATGAGGTATTCTGCAAAAAAGAATTGTCGGATTATTGGGGACAAGTTGATTTGTATATCGGAGGAAGTGAGCATGCAACAGGACATTTGTTGTATTCTCGTTTTTGGAATATGTTCTTAAAAGACAGAGGTTATATTGACCAAGACGAACCTTTCCAGAAACTGATCAATCAAGGGATGATTTTAGGGATGAGTGCTTTTGTGTTTAGAATTGATGGGAGTAATCAATTTGTTTCTAAAGCTTTGGCAGGTGATTATAAAACGCAGAAAATCCACGTTGATGTTTCTTTGTTAAAAGGCGGAAGTGACGAGCTGGACACCGAAGCATTCAAAATGTGGAGACCAGAATTTGCGGATGCAGAATTTATCCTAGATAACGGAAAATATATCACAGAACGTGAGGTTGAGAAAATGTCAAAGTCGAAGTTTAACGTGGTGAATCCTGATGATATTAGTGAAGAATTTGGGGCAGATTGTCTTCGTCTTTACGAAATGTTTTTAGGACCGTTGGAGCAATCAAAACCTTGGAATACACAGGGGCTTAGCGGTGTTTATGGCTTTTTGAAAAAATTCTGGAACTTGTATTTTGATGGTGATACTTTCGTGGTGAGCGATGATGAGCCAACAAAAGCGGAATATAAAGTCTTGCATACCTTAATAAAGAAGGTGGTCTACGATGTTGAGAACTTCTCATTTAATACGTCGGTGTCTTCATTTATGATTGCAGTTAACGAATTGCAAAAATTAAAATGTAACAAAAGAGCGATTCTGAAACCTCTAGCTGTCATTATTTCACCTTATGCACCGCATATTTGTGAAGAATTATGGAGTCTGTTAGGTCATGATGAAAGTGTGGAATATGTTAAATTTCCAGAATTAGATGAAAACTATTTGGTTGAGGATGAAATTGAATATCCAGTTAGTTTTAATGGAAAAATGAAATTCAAATTAGCACTTTCAGCCACTTTGACAGCTAACGAAATTGAAGAAATAATATTAAAAGATGAGCGCGTAATCAACTTTTTGGGAAGTCAAGCTCCAAAAAAATTGATTATTGTGCCTAAGAAAATCATAAATATCGTAATTTAGTGCCGTTTCTTAGTATAAATTAAGCGAGTGTTTAAAACGAAATACTATTTAAAAGTTCAAAAAAATACAGGCTTATTTTAGACTTTAATAAAACGAATAAAAGTATAGAAGTAAAAATGACGCAATATTTTTTGAAATAAATATCAATATAATAATTATTTATCTAAAGCGCTAATATAAATTAGAAGTTAAATGTATACTAAGTATTGCATTTTTAATTTATTTGCCTTTATTTTACAACCTAGAAAATTTAACAATTATAATTTAGTTTAATATGGAAATGAATGTTTCGAACACAGACGAGCAAGTAGTTGCTAGAAAAAAGGGAGGCCTTAATCCGGCTATAATTTTACCAATTCTTTACTTAGTTGCATTAGCAATCTATCTATTTGTACTAGGTAATCCGTCTAACTTTGCTGCTAACCCAAAAGTAACGGGAGCATCAGTAGCTTTAGCAGATGTAGAATCTAAAGAATTACACCCAGAAGGATTTATGGGTATTATCTACATGGGAGGTCCAGTAGTACACATCCTTATCCTTTTCATGCTTACAGTAGTTGTGTTCTCGATTGAGCGTTTCTTAGTTTTAGGGAAAGCTGCAGGTAACGGTAACTTAGATAACTTCGTAATGAAAGTTAGAAGCTTACTTAACCAAAACAAGATTGATGAAGCAATGGAAGAGTGTGACAGACAAAAAGGATCTGTTGGTAACGTAGTTAAAGAAGGTCTTACGACTTACAAAGCTTTAGCTAAAGACAACACACTTAACAAAGAGCAAAAAATGATCGCTCTTAACAAGTCAATCGAAGAAGCTACAACTCTTGAGATGCCAATGTTAGAGAAAAACATGAACATTCTTTCTACATTAGGTACAGTTGCAACCCTTATTGCGCTTTTAGGTACGGTAATCGGGATGATTAAAGCGTTCCACGCTTTAGGATCTGGAGGAGGTACTCCTGATGCTGCTGCATTATCAATCGGTATTTCTGAAGCACTTATTAATACGGCTTTAGGTATTGGTACATCAGCTATCGCGATTATTTTCTACAACTTCTTTACTGCTAAAATTGATGGTTTAACTTATAAGATTGACGAAATCTCTATGAGTATCCAACAATCTTTTGCTGAGTTCAACTAAGAACAAACTCAGTTAGATATAATTGCTAGCACGCAATTTGTAATTCAAGAAGTTAGTTAAAGAAATAATAATAAAATGGCGAAAATTAAACCAAAAAGACATGGAGTGGTAACCGACATGACAGCGATGTGTGATGTTGCGTTCTTACTACTTACATTCTTTATCTTGACCACACAGTTTAAGAAACCAGATGTGGAACAAATCAAACCGCCATCATCAATATCAGAAAAATTGTTACCTGATGCGAGTCTTATGACCATCAACGTAACACCAGAAGGTAAATTCTATTTTACTCCAGTTGATAACGGTGCAGAAAGAGTACAGTTATTAGAAAAAATGGGTGCTAAATACGGAATGACTTTCAACGATAAAGAAAAGGTGGCATTTGCGAAAGTGCAAACAATCGGTGTTCCGATGAATCAGCTAAAAGGTTATCTAGGTCTTTCAGAAGATCAATTAAAAACCTTTAAAGCTAAAGAAGGAGTGCCTTTGGATAGCGTTAATAAGCAAGTTATTGATTGGGTACAACAAAGTTTGGCAGTTAACCCTAGCTACAAGTTAGCTATTAAAGGTGATGTGTCAACAAAGTATCCAAAAGTAAAAGACTTATTTGAAGGCTTAAGAGATATAGATTTTCTTAAGTTTTGGTTAATAACATCTCAAGAAGGGAAATAATAAATAGAAATGGCAGAAGTACAAGTAAAAGACAGTGGCGCCAAAGGCGGCAAGGTACGCTCGAAAAAGCAGAATACCAGAGTCGATATGACGCCGATGGTAGACTTAGGGTTTCTATTGATTACCTTCTTCATGTTTACCACTACTTTCAGTAAACCGAACGTGATGGATCTTGGTCTTCCGGCAAAACCGAAAGATGAGACTCAAAAACCGCCAGATACTGAAATTAAATTGAGCAATTCAATCTCAATTATTATTGGGAAAGATAATAGAGTTTTCTATCACCAACAAGATCAAGCTGGTCTTAATGACCAAACCTTGATAGAGACGAGGTATGATAGAGAAGGGATTACTAAAGTAATCGAGCAAGCAAAAGCGAGAGCGGCAGATCAGAACATGTTTACTGTGATTATTAAGCCGACTGATGATGCAGTGTACAAAAATTTTGTAGATATTCTTGACGAAATGGCTATTACTAAAAATGAAAGATATGGGGTTACCGATATCAAACCTTGGGAATTGGCTGTTTATAAAAAGAAAGTTGGAGAATAATCTCCGTGCTACAATTAATTCTTAAATATTAAGAAAATGTCAGAGAATTCAAATTACAATCCAGAAAATCTATCATTAGATGAGATTGTATTTCAGAATAGAAATAAAGAGTATGGCGCATACGATCTAAGAACGGAGTATCCTAAGTTATTGACGAAGTCATTTATTTTTGGTACAATTTTCTTCCTAGTTGCAGTTATATCTCCGTTTGTATATCTGAAGATTAAACAAATGAACGCTGCTGATAAAACTGAAGTTGATGCAAATCTTATTGAGATTTTACCAGAGCAGCCAGTTTTAGAACAGCCTAAAGAAGAGGAACCACCTCCACCACCTCCACCAAAGCAGGAGCCGGAGAAAATTGAAGTAATTCAAAATGTTGTTCCTGAACCTAAAAGAGAGCCAAAGGTAGAAACACCTCCACCACCGATTACAAAACAGTTAGAAACAACTACTGGTCTTGTTAATCAAGAAGGTGTTAAGAAGCCAGACTTTACGCCACCGCCACCTCCACCTGGACCAGGTAAAGTGACAACTGCTGAAGTTAAAGCTCCTGTTAATACTAACGAGGTATATGCTGAAGTAGACCAGTCTGCTGAGTATCCTGGTGGTCTTGGAAGTTTCCGTAAATATGTTGGTGAGAATATCGATTCTTCTAATATGGAAGGTGAAGGACAATTAACAGTTAAGTTAAGATTCATCGTGGAAAGAGATGGTTCGGTTTCCGATGTTAAGGTTATGCAAAAGTCAGGAAATTCTGAATTTGACTCTGAAGCAGTTAGTGTTGTTAAGAGACAGAAGAAATGGAAGCCTGCTAAGCTTAACGGTGAAAGCGTGAGATCATATTTCTCAATTCCAATTACAATGCAATTTCAATAATTAGCATTTATTAACATAAGAAAGAGAAGCTTCGGCTTCTCTTTTTTTTGTATCTTTGTTACTATGATGTTTAATTGGTTATCGGTAATCACGGGTTTTTTTTATGCCGTTCTAGGTATCGTGGTTATTATTTATAAATTTTTTGTAGTTCAGCTTGAACCAAATATTGCTTATCCATTAGGTACTATTTTAATTGGTTATGGGATTTTTCGTGTTTTTCGCGCTATTAGAAAAATAAGAGATAGTCGTTATGAAGAATAGTATTTTAGTAGTATTCGCTATTTTCTTTTTAATTTCATGTAATAAATCTAAAACTGAGGCTTTGGATACACCTAACCAAGGTACTATAACATTGGAAGCGGATGAATCTTTTAGAAGCGTTACAGAAGCTTTAACAGAGCGTTACATGGCTCTCAATCCCAGTACGAAGATTAACGTAGTATATACCAAAGAAGATATTGGCTTGCTAGATCTTTTAGATAGAAAAACGCGTGTCATTGTAATGTCTCGAAACTTGACAAAGTCGGAAAAGGATGCTTATGATAAAAAAATAAATCTGCCTTGGCAACCTGCAAAATTTGCTGCTGATGCCTTAGTTTTTGTTGTTTCTAAAGAAAATTCTACCATTAAAGAATTAAGTGTAGATGAAATTAAAAAGAGAATTTCTTCTGATGAAAAAAGTCTGATCTTTGATGGAGCTAACTCAAGTAATATTAATTTTATTGCTCAGCAGTTTAATGTAAAAGCTTCAGCTCTTAAATATTCAATTATTAAAGGTAATGAGAATATTGTCAAAGAGTTAGAGAAGTATCCGAACAAAATTGGAGTTATTAGCCTTAATACGATTTCGCGTCCATATGGAGATGAAGCTATTATGCTAAGAGATAAAATCAATGTCTTGCCAATTGTTGATAAAGGCAAATCTTATACACCAACAGTTGATAATCTACAAGATATGCAATATCCTTTTACAAGAGTTTTGTATTTTCTAACCAATGAGGCGTATTATGGCCTTGGTAATGGTTTTATTAGATTTGCATGTACACAACTTGGACAGATCGTTGTGGAGAAAGAAGGGCTTCAACCTTACAATCTATATCGCCGTGAAGTTCAGATGCGATAACATGTTAACAAAATTTACGATTTTGAAATAAAATTTGGAATGAATCTTGTGTTTCAATCCATATTCAATATTTAAATAAACTAAAATAAAATTATAATGAATTATTCCAAGAAAATTGTTTTGACTGCGGCTGTTGGGTTTTTCTCTCAGTTTGCATTTGCTCAATCTGTGCAAGAAGGTATCATCTATGTTGACAGTCACAAATATGCAAAAGCAAGACAAAATTTTAATGATTTAATTACAAAAGATCCATCAGCTAATAACTATTTTTATCTGGGGAATACATATTTAACTCAGTTCGAGCCTAATTTTGACAAGGCTAAAGAATATTTTGATCAAGGTTTAGCAAAAGATCCTAAAAGTGCTCTTAACAAAGTAGGTTTAGCTTCTATCAAAATTGGGAAAGGCGATAAGTCTGGAGAAAACGATCTTCGTCAAATTGTTAAAGATACTAAAGAGAAAGATGCAGAAGTACTTTATCGTGCTGCTGAAGCTTTAACGATTTATGAAAAAACTACGAATCCTGATTTAGCAATTGAGTTCCTTAACAAAGCTATCGAAAGATCTCAAAAAGCGGGTGTACCAGCAAATTATTACTATGCGTTAGGAGATGCTTATAGACTTAAGTCTACGAACGACCCTAAGTTAGCTGGTAGTGCTCTTTCTGCTTACGAAAATGCGCTTCCTGTTGCAAAAAGTAAAGCCTCTGTCTATACAAGAATTGCAACATTATGGATGGCAGCTCAACAATGGCAAAAAGCAAAAGAAAATTTAGATAAAGCAGTTGCTGTTGATCCTTCTTATGCACCTGCGTATAAAGCTTTGGCTGGTTTCAATATGAAATATCAACGTAATGCTGAAGCGACGCAAGATTTGGTTAAATATTCTCAGTATGCGGATGAAGATCCTTCAACTCAGTTAGAGATTGCTAAATTATATTTCATCAATGATGATTATGCGAATGCGAAAACGACTTTAGATAAGATTTTTGATAAAGTTGAAGATCCGATTAAATATAAACTTCGTGCTTATATACAGTACGGTTCTGGAGATTATACAAGTGCAAAAGAGAATTTAGATAAATTTGTTAGCTCTGTTGATAAAGCTAGAGTTCAGGCTGCGGATCAAGGTCTTGCAGGTTTGATTGCTGCTGGTTTGGCTAAAAATGAAAAAGATCCTGCTAAAAAAGCAGAATTAGAAACTCAAGTTCAGTCTAAAATTGCAATTGCGAAAGCTGCAAAAGATGAAACAATGAAGTGGGACGAAGAGTTAGCTAAAATCAAAGGTGGATTTAATGCTGCTTCTGCTGATCAAGGGCCAACTAACCCACAGATTGAAGGACTTAAGAAGAAAGTAGCTGCTAACCCAGAAGATACTACATCTATGGCTTATTTAGCACAAGCTTACCAAGAAGCTAAAAACTGGAATGGCGCTGTGTTAACATGGCAAAAATTAACAAGTTTGCTTCCTGATTGGGCGCCAGCTTACAACTCTTTGGCTTATGCTTATCAACAAAGCGGTAATACAGACTTAGCAAATGGATCTTATCAAAAATACATCGATTTGATTACAAAAAATCCTGCTGAAGTTGAAGCTAATAAAGAATCTCTTTCTTACGCATATTTTGCGATAGCTTATGCTAACAAAGATGGAGACAAGGCAAAAGCTAAAGAATATGCTGATAAGGCGGTTGCGCTTAACCCAACATATCAAGATGCAGTTAATCTTGTTAAATATTTAAGTAAATAAGATATTAATCGTAAAAAATCCCGTGGTGAAAACTACGGGATTTTTTTGTTTTCATAAATTTGTAAAAAATTAAGATAATGAAAGTTGACATCTTAGCAATTGGAGCGCATCCTGACGATGTTGAGTTAGGTTGTGGAGGAACACTAGCAAAACTGATTTCGGAAGGAAAAACAGTAGCTATAATCGATTTGACACAAGGTGAATTAGGAACTCGTGGTACTAACGAAACGCGCGCCGTGGAAGCTGCTGAAGCTGCAAAAATTTTGAAAGTATCATCAAGAGAAAATTTGAAGATGGAAGATGGTTTTTTAGAAAACTCTAAAGACTATCAAATGCGAATCGTTAAAATGATTAGAAAATACCAACCAGATATTGTTTTGGCTAATGCGATTGATGATCGTCATCCAGATCATGCAAAAGGCGCAAAGTTGGCTTCTGATGCTTGTTTTCTTTCGGGGCTTAGAAAAATCGAAACCGAATTAGACAATCAACCGCAAGAGGTTTGGCGACCTAAATTGATTTTGCATTACATCCAATGGAAGCATATTCAACCAGAATTTGTTATTGATATTTCTGACTTTTTAGATGTTAAAATTGCATCTTGTATGGCTTATAAAACGCAGTTTTATGATCCAACTTCTAACGAGCCTATGACGCCAATCGCGACAAAAGACTTTTTGAAGAGTTTAACTTACCGCGCGCAAGATCTTGGGCGTTTATCGGGAGTTGCTTATGCTGAGGGTTTTACGTCTGAAAAATTAATTGCTTTGAAAAATTTTGATAATTTTATTTGATAGTTAAAATTATTGTGCTATATTTGCACACGCAAAAACGGTGATTGTAGCTCAGTTGGTTAGAGCGTCGGATTGTGGTTCCGAAGGTCGTGGGTTCGAGACCCATCATTCACCCAAATTTAAAAAGCATTCTAATTTTAGGATGCTTTTTTTTTTTGTCGATTAAGAGTTTTTTTGACTATTTACTTTCATTATTGTTAAACTTTTTTCAGTTGTAAAAATATTTGAGTTTTGATGATTTCAGTTCCTTCTTTTTATTTCTATATTTTTTCATAATTTGTAGTAGTTAGACGAGATGTTATTCTCAACTGCCTTTTGCGGTTTTAATCTTATGATGATTATGATAAAACTTGACAATATTAATTTTCTTTAATTATAGCACATTAATATTTTTAGCATTTAAATTCTATTAAAGTATAATAGGATGTGCTTATTTGTTGATTTTAAATATATGTTTAATTAATTTTGTTGTTTCTAATGTTTTCTTAATTTTAGAACAAAGGATTCTAAAATAATCTCGATACTTTATTGTTTTGATTTTCGCAGAAATATAAATTGTATTTAAAATATCTCGTTTATAATGATTTATGATTACTAATCGGATAAATTGTAAAAATATTTGTTTAAAGTTTTGCTTAATTAAATATTAAGTTATACATTTACCACGCCTTAGAAAAGCAGTAGTGCGAAGCAAAGGCAATAAATTTTTTTTCATCATTTGTGTTTTTAGAATCGTATCAGAGATACGATTCTTTTTTATGCCTCATAGTAGAGTAGAAGGTAGATAAAGTAATTGTACGTGATGCTTCCATCTTGTCGATTTGTCTTTAAAAATAGATCATTAGTCCAGCCGAAAACATCACCTAGTACACTTTTATTTTTTTTCCTAAAAGCGATTTCGTTGGCTCTGTCTCTCTTCATTTTTTGAGAATATTTTTTTAAAATAAATTCCACCCACTTAGGGTCAGAAGCCTGAATGTTTGACAAGATGTTTTTTAAAGCAAAAAGGTTTGCAGAATATTCTAATTCTGGTTTGTCGGAATAAATACAATTTAGAAATCCAATAAAACTAGCTTCCTGTTCTCTAGTATAACCCAGCTGATGCGCCGCTTCATGCGATAATGTAAAAGCCTTGTTGCTGTCGGGCAAATTAGCATCGTATTGCGCTTCTGCTGTAAAAGGATTATAGTAACCTAAAATGCCTGTTAAGCTCATTATTTCGCCAAATAAACTTGGCTTTATAGAAATAGTATTTGTTGGTGTTTTGGTGTTGAATTTTATCGGTATTTTGGCTTGTGTTAAAATGAGTTCGGATTTAATCTTGTCAAGGTTTTTGATTTCATAAATGCCGTTTTTGTCTTCATTAAGATCTTCTCTATTTTTAATGCAAAGTTCTAGATATTTTAGAGATAAAGTTTTTAGTTTTTCGATTGAGATTTTATCGTTTGGATTAACTTTAATAATCGGTTTTTGAAAATACATCATTCCCCAAAACATTTGGTAAACGAAGTAGATTATATTTAAGAATATTAAAACTTTTACTAGCTGAGATTTTATTCCTTTTTTAAAAATGAAATAAATAGTAGTTGCAATCCATAATCCTAAAACTACATACAAAATATCACCAACTGAAAAACTGAGACTACTAAATATTTTTTGATGTCCTGCTTTTTGCCATTCATAAAATTTCGCAAAAAAATCGATTGCTAATGCCGATTTTGATAATAGGTAAAAAACAAAAATTTGGGCAAACCAAAGGCCTGCCCAAATTAATATTTTCTTTTTTTGAGACAGTTTAGTGTCCGCTACTTTCATTTGATTCTGTAAGTTCAACGCCTTGTTTCTTTAGAATTTTAGGTGTAATATAACCAAAAATTGCTAGATATAAAAAGCAAAGCGCAGGGATAATATAAGAGAAATGTGTGTAAGTCATTCCCATGATACCGCCATGTCCAGAAGGACTATTGTCAAAATCGCAAATTGCACCTTGTACTAATGGGATAATACCGCCACCCAAAATCATCATGATAAGGAAAGATGATGCTTTACCAGTGTTTTTGCCAAGTCCTGCAATCGCTAAATCGAAAATTGCTGGCCACATAATTGAACAGAAAAGTCCTCCAGAGATCAAGAAATATTTTGCAATATTTTTGTCGGGATAGAAAAGTCCACAAATCATCATAATAATACCTGCAACACCAAAAATCATAAGCGTTTTTCCTGCATTTTTACCACCAATAAAACTGATGAAAATAAATATTGCAATCCAAATAGGATAGATGTAGAATGAAGTTACGTCTTTGCCACTCATGTTATTTGCGAAAATAATAATCCCAAATGCTATGAACGGAACAATGATCTTTAAAAGTAAATTAACTGCTTTTGAGGTGTTAAAAACGTTGATCCCGCCATTCCAACGTCCAATCATTAGACTTCCCCAATACAGAGAGACAAACGGCGCAATATTGTTTTCTAAAACACTTCCGAATTCGCGAGTATGCAGTAGGGCAGGTAGATTACTAATGATACTAACTTCCACCCCAACGTACAAAAAGATTGCAATCATACCCAAAACAAGTTGAGGGTATTTTGTAATTCTGAATTTCTCCGAACCTTCGTCAATTAGCTTTTCTTCTTCTTTTGCAGGATCTTCAATTTTTGAAAATAAGATGAAAATTGCTACCAAAATAAATGCGATTCCTAAAATCACAAAAGGCAATTTAACCGTACTAAGTTTCCCTTTTACGAATTCTCTTGGATAAAGCGTGTTAGAAGCTTCTTTTTTGGTGTCGTCAAGTTGTTTAGAATATTGATTAACAAGTTCGTCTGACAGATTTTTGTTAACTTCTAGAGTCGCAAGTCCAGTATTTAATTTACTGATTTGATTATTGACTTTGGTTTCAGTCGCCGTTTTTTCGGCGCTGTCAACTTGAGAGTCTTTTCCGAGGTCAAGTATATTGGTCTCTAATTCAGTTTTTAGAGTTTTGTATTCGTACACTAAAGTTTCGGTTTTGCTAAGATTTGCAGGAAGGGGTTCGCTTTTATTGCCAGTTCCGAATAGTGCAATACCAACGATAATTGGTCCTATTGTCGTTCCGAGAGAGTTAATTCCACCAGCTAAAGTCAAACGGTGCGCGCCAGTGCTTGCACTTCCCATTTTAATCGCTAAAGGATTGGCAACAATCTGTTGTACCGAAAATCCTAACCCAACAACAAACAAAGCCATTAAGAAAAACCAGAAATTGGCTGAGGATGCAGCTGGGAAGAACAAAAATGCGCCAATTGCGGAAATGCTCAGTCCAACAGCAAGTGTTTTTTTGTAACCAAATTTCTGTAAAATATCACTTTTAAGGGAAATAATGAAAAATATTACGGATCCAACAAAATAGGCGGCGTAGAAGGCCCAAGCGACCAGTTGTGACTGTAATTGTGATAATACAAACCATTTTTTGAAAACGGGAATCAGGATGTCATTACTCGCTGCTACAAATCCCCAGAAGAAGAATACAATAACCAAGGACAAAAACTGTGACCACTTGGTTTGTTCGTTATGTTGATTCATTTTATAAAAATATGTTAAACAAATATAATTATTTATTAATAAGATAATACTTGTTTAAAACATTTTTAATTTCCTCATACACAACGGATTTTAATTCCGTCATTGATAAGTTGGGTTCGTAGATGCCATTAAAATAAGCTTTCGCGCATCCAGGATAACCTTTTTTATTGTTAAAAGGAAACATTTCTTTTAGGCCAACAAATGTGAAAGCCGCGATAGAAAACTTATGTTTTGTAGCTAAAATAAAAGCGCCATCTTTAAAATTATCCAAAATAATAGACGTGTCATCTGGCACACCACCTTCGGGGAAGATGACAATACTACTACCTTCTTGCATTTTTTCGGCACAACGACGATAGACATCAGCGCGACTTCTGGCGCTGCTTCGGTCAACCATCACACAAATTCTTTTATAAATAGTTCCGAAAATCGGAATCTTCACCAACTCTTTTTTACCAACGAAACAAAGCGGATGATTTGGCAACAAAATCAGCATCAACATAATATCCATGATCGATGTATGATTGGATACAAAAACATATTGTTGATTTCTGTCGAGATTTTGCTTAGAAAGATTAATGCGTTTATAACGCATACCCATGCCGTAATACATGCAATATGCCCACATACGGATAAAGAAATAACAATATCTGTAATGACTTTTTCTAAAAGAAAGGATATAGACTGGGATTCCCCAAAGTATGGTGAATATAAGTCCGATAATTACCATCCAAACGCGCCAAAGTATATTAAGAATTGCTGTCATTTTAATTATCCATTAAAGATCACTTTCTTTTTGATGCTGTAGTTAAGTACAGAAACTGTTACAATTGCAGCGATTTTGCTAATCATTTCTGGAGAGAAAGTGAAAATCTTGATGCTAAAATAACTCGTAAAGACGTAATGGAAAAATATTTGGAATAAGGTTAAACTTAATATAGTTGATATAAAAGATACAATCATAAAGTACATAAACTCACGACGTTTGGAGTGTTTTCCTCTTTCAAAAACAAACCAAATACTCAAGAAATAATTAGTAATAATACCACAGCAAGTTGATAAGATGTTACTCAAAGGATATTTTATGCCGTAAAGATTATATTCCCAAGTTGCGATTTTGGGGATGTTAACGCTAAATAGTTTGAAGCTGCCGATTTCTACAATGGCGCTTAAACCTCCAGCGATGATAAAAAACAAAACCTGTTTTTGTTTTAAAAGTAAATCTTTCATTTGGTGCAAATTTAAACTTTTAATGTTAAAATATTAAAACAGTTTTTTTTAAGATTATGAGAATCAAAAATTATGTATTTATCAGGCTTTTATAAAATCTTATAAGCTTTAACCCAATAGAATTGCGGTAAAATAAACGAAAATGACGATGAAATCTAGAAATATTGAATGATTTATTATTTAGAAAAACATTAAAATATTTAAAATAATATTAAAAAATGTTATTTTATTTTGATATTAATTCTAAAAATGTATCTTTATTCTAAGAATAACGCATTTGAAGTGTGTGTGCTGTTTTCCACTTATTTGTATGTTGTTCTTCGATATTTTTAAAACATTACAATATAAATATATTATGAAAAAGCGTCCAAGTTATCGAAAATTTCAGCCTCAGTTGAAAAAAATTGAGGAGCTTGAAAAGAATAATTCGACTTTTAAAAGAATCTATTCTGAGTACGAACTAATGTCCGACGAACTGTGGGAGATAGAAAATGACGAGAAAAATTCGGTGCCGGACGATTTTATTAATGCTATACAATTGCAAACCGAATATCTCGAAGAAGAGATTAATAATTGGCTGACGAATATCACGCCAAGAGATAATGACGCCTAATATATTATTTACAGAATAATTTCCTACTTTTACAGGCCTAATTTATTTATAAAATATATGATTGCAATTGTAGATGGAGGTTCTACTAAATGCGATTGGGTTATCCTAGAACATGATGGTAAAGAGGTCTTTAAGACAGAAACCATCGGTTTTAATCCCAATATTATCTCACCAGAACTTATTGCGCCCGAAGTCGAAAATAATAATGCCTTGATGTCTGTTGCTAGCGATATCAAACATGTGTTTTTTTATGGCTCTGGTTGTGGCGTTCAAAAAAATAGAGAAATTGTCCAAAAAGAACTTAATAAAGTTTTCAAAAATGCTTACTTAACAGCAAAGGAAGATCTTGTAGCAGCAGCTTATGCAGCGTATAGAGGTCATCCTGAGATTGTATGTATTCTGGGGACAGGTTCTAATTCTTGTTATTTTGATGGGGAAAAACTAAGGACAGAATTGCCGTCTTTGGGTTTCTTAATAGGAGACGAAGGTAGCGGCAGCTCACTTGGGAAGCAACTCGTGCGCCATTTTTTTATGAAAAAATTACCACCAGATTTACACAATCAGTTTGCGGAAATCTATCAACTTAACATCGAAGATTTGTTACAGAATATGTATCACAATCCTCGTGTTAATGCTTATTTTGCAGATTTTACAAGATTTATTGTTGATCGCAAAACGCATCCATATTTTCAACAATTTGTATATAAAGAACTTAGAAACTTTTTAGAATTTCAGGTTCTTCCTTATAAAGAATGTCGCAGTAGCGAACTCAACTTCATCGGATCAATCGCTTATTTTTTCGAAGATATTTTGAGAGCTGCCGCAGCAGAATTTCATTTCACGGTGGGTGATATTGTACAACGACCAATAGAAAGTCTTGTTAACTACCACCGCGACTATATTTTACCAAAACTTTTACCCTAAGTTTTGCGTTTATCAATTATTGTAGAAGGGAATTTTTTAATTAATTAAAAAAATTAGTATGCCGAAACAAAATCAAAAAGATTTAAATGCTTTTAACAAAGCTGCTTTAGATTATCATAAAGCCGAACCAAAAGGAAAAATTGAAGTTGTACCATCTAAGCCACACTCATCTCAAAGAGATTTGAGTTTGGCATATTCGCCAGGCGTTGCTGTGCCTTGTATGGAAATCCACAATAATCCGCAAGCTGTATACGACTACACGGCAAAAGGAAATTTGGTGGCAGTTATTTCTAACGGAACTGCAGTTCTTGGACTTGGCGACATTGGTGCGGAAGCTTCAAAACCAGTTATGGAAGGTAAAGGTCTTCTTTTTAAAATATTTGCAGACATCAATGTTTTCGATATTGAGATTGACGAAAAAGATCCAGATAAATTCATTGAAATTGTAAAAGGAATTGCGCCAACTTTTGGTGGAATTAATCTCGAAGATATCAAAGCACCCGAGGCTTTCTATATTGAACAAAGATTAAAGGAAGAGCTTAATATTCCTTTGATGCACGACGATCAACATGGTACGGCAATTATTTCTGCGGCGGCATTAATCAACGCTTTAGAAATTGCAGATAAAAAAATTGATGAAGTTAAAGTTGTTGTTAATGGCGCAGGTGCCGCGGCAATCGCTTGTACTAAATTATATATCGCATTGGGACTTTCTAAAGAAAATGTCTTGATGTGCGACTCAAAAGGTGTTATCAATCACAAAAGAACAAATTTAACGCCTGAAAAAATCGATTTCATTGCAGAAACTGATATTGAAACGTTGGAAGATGCTCTAAAAGGAGCTGATGTTTTTGTTGGTTTATCAAAAGGAAATGTGATGTCGCCAGAGATGTTGTTAAGCATGGCAGACAATCCAATTGTTTTTGCATTGGCAAATCCAGATCCAGAAATCGATTACAACTTAGCGGTTGAGACCAGAAAAGATGTTATTCTGGCTACAGGACGAAGCGATTTTCCTAATCAGGTGAATAATGTTTTGGGCTTCCCATATATTTTCCGTGGTGCGTTGGATGTACAAGCAACAGGCATTAACGAAGCCATGAAGTTGGCGGCGGTTCGTGCATTAGCAGCTTTAGCGAAGGAGCAAGTTCCGGAAGTTGTGAAGTTGGCTTATAATATTAAACAATTGCATTTTGGAAGAGATTATTTTATTCCAAAACCTTTTGATAGTCGACTTTTGACAAGAGTTTCGATGGCAGTTGCAAAAGCCGCGATGGAAAGCGGTATTGCGAAAAGTCCAATTACAGATTTTGAAGAGTACGAAAACAATCTGCTAGATCGTATGGGACGTGACGAGCGTCTAATCCGTATGATGCAGAGTCGCGCAAAGTCTAATCCGATGCGTGTAACTTTGGGTAATGCTGAAGAATATAATGTTTTGAAAGCTGCTCAAATTCTTTTGGAAGAAGGTATTGCAAAACCAATTTTGTTGGGTGAGAAGAAATTCATCAAACAACAAATGGAAAAATATAACATCAATATCGATGTGCCGATTGTTGATCCGATGGATGATGATCAGGAAGAAAATCGTGTTAAATACCGTGAAACACTTTGGAAACTTCGTCAACGTAAGGGGATGAATGAGTATAAAGCGAAACTTTTTGTGCGCCAAAGAGATTATTTTGGACCTTTGATGTTGAAACATGGTGATACGGATGCGTTGATTGTCGGTTTTTCTAAAAATTATTCTTCGGTTTTAAAACCAATTTTAGAAGTTGTTGAAAAAGAAAAAGGCGTTGACAAAGTTGCTGCGATGATGATGATTTTAACAGAGAAAAAACCAATTTTCTTTGCTGATACGTCAATTAATCAAAATCCTACTGCTGAAGATTTGGTGAATATTGCTAAAATGTCAGAAATGACGGTTAAGACTTTTGCTATTGAACCAAGAATTGCAATGTTGTCGTTTGAGAATTTTGCAGCAATTTCTGAAACTTCGAAAAAAGTGGCAAAAGCGGTTTCTATTCTGCATGAGAAATTCCCGAAAATGATTGTTGATGGCGAGATACAACCAGATTTCGCAATGAATAGTGATCATTTAAGCGATTATCCTTTCTCAAAATTGGGTGCAGAACCAGCAAATGTTTTTGTATTTCCAAACTTAGAAAGCGCGAATTTATCATATAAAATTATTCGTGGGATGAAGATGGCGCAAGTTGTAGGTCCAATTTTAATGGGACTAAAACAGCCAGTGCATGTACTACAAATGCGCTCTAGCGTTGACGAAATTGTGAATTTGGCGACAATTGCAGTTTTGGACGCACAAAGAAGACAAGTGAAATAAGAATTAATTATTTTCAAAAAATAGATAAAGCGGGACTTCGGTTTCGCTTTTTTTATTAAGAATTTTTATCAATTTTAACAAGATTTTTTAATTCTCGTTTCGAATTAATATATTAGCAAATTGTTAATTAGATTATGATTTATTCATTAAAAGGAATAGTGGAGGAGTTAACGCCGACTTATGCTGTTATAGACGTCAATGGCGTTGGTTATTATGTTGGTATTAGCTTACAAACTTCGCAAATATTGAAGCTTGGTACACACCACAAACTTTATATACAACAGATTATTCGAGAAGATGCCCATTTGCTGTTTGGCTTTAACACACTTTTGGAAAAAGAAATGTTCAATCTCTTAATTAGTGTTAATGGTGTAGGCGCAATTTCGGCACTTATCCTTTTGTCTTCGTTGACCTTAGAAGAGACCGCTTCTGCAATCCAAAATGGACAAAGCATTGTTTTACAAAAAGTGAAAGGCATCGGTACCAAAACAGCCGAACGTATTATTGTCGATCTTAAAGATAAGGTAGCCAAATTTGGGCTTTCGTCAGAAAATATTTCTCAATTCGTAGATAATAAAGTTAAAGATGAGGCGTTAACTGCTTTAGAGGTTTTAGGTATTTCTAAAAAAATGTCGGAGAAGATTGCAGATCGCATTCAGAAGAAAAATCCAGAAGTTTCGGTGGAAGAAATGGTAAAAGAAATTTTAAAAAACATTTAACATTTTTTGTGTTTTAGATAATACAGATGTAAAAAGAGAAGATAGTGAGGAGAGAGTTTTACTTTAAAAAGATTTTTGCATTGTTGTTGGTTTTAGTTGGGTGCATACAAGCTATTGCACAAGAAAAACCAAATGACAGTGTCAATATCAAAAATCATTTCAATTTAGCAAGTCCTATTCGATACGAGGCGTTTTACGATGTCAAAGAAGGGATTTATTATTTGTATCCAAAGATTGGAAATACGACGGTTGGTAATCCGTTGGTGATGACATTTGATCAATATCGTAACTATATGTTGCAAAATCAATTGAAGTCTTATTTCCAAGAAAAATCGGATACTAACAATTTAGCAAACCGAAAAGATCAAGCTGATGCTAAGAAGAAAGGTCTTTTGCCAAGCATCACAATCCGAAATAAAATTTTTGAAAACATTTTCGGAAGTAACAAAATTGAGTTAATTCCTCAAGGTTATGCGTCTTTTGACTTAGGTGTTCTTTTGCAAAAAATTGACAATCCGCTGATCTTACCACAAAACCGAAACAATTTCACGATTAACATTCAACAAAGAATGCAATTGGGATTGACGGGGAAAGTTGGTGAGAATTTGCAGTTAAAAGCCAATTACGATACCCAAAGTGGTTTTGCATTCGAGAACAGAATGAACTTGATGTGGCAAGCAAAAGGATCGTGGAAGGATTTGCAATCTAAAGGTCTCGATGACAAAACAACGGGTGGCGAAGATAAAGTCATCAAAAAAGTAGAGTTTGGTAACGTTAGTATGCCGCTTTCTACCAGTTTGATTCGTGGCGCGCAATCGCTTTTCGGTCTTAAGACAGATTTCCAGTTGGGTAAGACGACTGGTACTTTTGTATTTTCGCAACAACAAGGTGAAGCTCGTAATATCGTTGTGCAAGGTGGTGGAGCAATTAGCACATTTAAAGTTAACGCCTACGATTATGAAGATAATCAACACTACTTTTTAGGACATTATTTCTACGACAACTATGACAAAACTTTACAAAGCTATCCGACACTTAGCACAAGAATTAATGTAACAAGACTCGAAGTTTGGGTTTTGGATCAAGGTTCTGCTAATCTTCAGGATCAAAAAAGTATTGTAGGTATCCGAGATTTGGGTGATGGTGCAGGTGCTTATCCAAGCAATGCGCAGAATGGATTATACGATGCTGTTACAGGTTTAGGAGCAGGCTTGCGTGATGTTGGTACGGCTTATAATACGATTAATGGACAAAACTTACCTAATGCTATAGGCGGTACAGAACCTTATATTGATGGTGAGCAATTTATTTTTAATAGAAAAGCAAAACGATTAAATCCAGGTGAGTATAAATTTAATCCCCAATTAGGTTATATCTCATTAAATCAAAGATTAAATGATAACCAATTCTTAGCAGTTTCATACTCATATACAATTGCAGGATCGGATCAAGTGTATAAAGTCGGAGAATTTTCGGAAGAAAGTTCGGTTCTTGTAACTAAAATGTTGAAGTCAAACACCATGGTGAAAACAACGTCGCCAATGTGGGATTTGATGATGAAAAACATTTATCCGATGAATGCTAACCAAATTCAGCAAGAAAATTTCTTATTGAATGTCTACTATCGTGATAATTCTTCTGGAGGTAAGGTTAACTATTTGCCAGGTATCACAACGCCAGATAACAACTTATTGAAAACCGTTAACTGGGATCGATTAAATCTAAACAATGACGTCCAAGCAGAAAATGGTGTTTTTGGTGATGGTATTTTTGACTTTGTGCCAGGTCTTACGATTGAACCTGAGCAAGGAAAATTGATTTTCACTAAAGTACAGCCTTTTGGTAAGACAATGTCGGATCTTATAGAAAGTCTTCCTAATAGTAATAGTATTGATGCTAAACAATATGTTTATACTGACCTATATACCAAATTAAAAGAAACAGCCAAGCAAAGCAACTTAGCGCAACGATATACAATTGAAGGACGCTACAAAGGAGCACAAGGTCAAGGGATCTCGATGGGTGCTATTAACGTACCACAAGGATCGGTACGTGTTACAGCTAACGGCGTACAATTGACGGAAGGTGTAGACTATACGGTTGACTATATGTTGGGTACTGTAACGATTATTAACGAACAAGTTAAGCAATCAGGACAAGCCATCAACATTTCTATGGAAAACCAAATGACGTTTAATACCCAAAGAAAACGTTTCTTAGGATTAAATTTAGAGCGTCGTTTTAATGATCATTTGACTGTTGGTGCAACCTTTGTTAACTATGCAGAAAGACCTTTAACTCAAAAAGTAAACTTCGGTCAAGAGGCGGTTAACAATACGATGGCAGGTTTCAATATTTTGTATAATAACGAACTTCCTTTCCTAACAAGATTGACGGATAAAATTCCGTTTATCAATACAGAAGCGCCTTCTAATTTAAACTTTAAAGCAGAAGCAGCTTATTTAATTCCAGGTCAAAATAAAGGAACTAACGACCAATCTTATATTGATGATTTTGAACAAACAACTTCAAAAATTTCATTAAAAGAGCCGAGTTTGTGGAGTATTGCTTCTAAACCTGAACTTAATAAAACAGATCCAATTTTTGCAAATGCAGGATTGAATGATGATACAGAAAATGGTTACGGTAGAGGTTTGACATCTTGGTATAACATTGACCCGAGATTCTACGGCGTTGGTGGTAAAGCGCCAAACGGTATTAATGCACAAGTGTTATCAAATCACCGTTCGCGTCGTGTTATGATGTCCGAATTGTACAACGAAAGAGATTTTGTAGCAGGGGAACAAACCATGTTGACAACTTTTGACGTGAGTTTTTACCCAAGTCAAAGAGGCCCTTATAATGTGAATCCGTTAGATGAAGCCGCTAACCAACGTTGGGGAGGTTTGATGAGATCAATCGGTGTATCTAACTTTGTTAATTCGAATATCGAATATGTTGAGTTTTGGATGATGGATCCTTATGCAGATGGTAATAATCTAGGAAATGATCCAAAACTATTATTACAATTGGGTAACGTATCAGAAGATGTTCTTAAAGATGGTAAGCTCCTTTATGAAAACGGAATGCCAACAACTTCTAACCCAACGCAGACAACAAGCTCTAACTGGGGAAGTCAACCAACGCAATTCCCGATTCTATATGCTTTCTCGACAGAAGGTGATGAGAGAACGCAACAAGATTTAGGTTACGACGGTCTTAATGATGAAGCTGAATCTTCGAAGTTTGGCGTGTCATTTAATAACCCAGTGACTAATGAGTTGGATCCAGCATCGGATAACTTTGTATTCTACATGTCGGATAAATTCCAAGGGACATTGGCTTCTTCTCTTATTGATCGTTATCGTTATTTCCGTAACCCACAAGGTAACTCACAAGCTAATACTTTAGAAGTTGCTACGCAGTTACCAGATGCGGAAGATGTTAATAGAGACTATAACTTAGACCAAAGTGAAGATTATAACCAATATACAATTGACTTAGCAAAAGATAAATTAGTTCTTGATGGGACAAACAAAATTGTTGACATCAAAGAAGTAAATGTTAAGTTTGAAAATGGTCAAAATTCTAAAGTTAAATGGTATTTGTTCAGAATTCCGGTTTCTCAATATGATGATAAGTCTTTAGGAGGAAATGCTGACGCTGCAATTCTTAATAACGTGAGATTTGCCAGAATGATCCTTAAAGGTTTTGAACAAACTTCTACTTTAAGATTTGGTACGTTTGATTTAGTAAGATCAGATTGGAGAAAATATACAAATAGATTAGCTTATAACAATCCTGCAGACGATCTTAATGAAGGACAATCGATTACTAATATTAGTAAGTTCGATGTAGGAAGCGTGAACTTAGAAGAAAATGCTTTAGGAAAACCACCTTATGTATTGCCTCCAGGTATCGATAGACAAGTATTAAGTGGTAACGCTGGTGCGCAAAGACAAAATGAATCTTCGCTTTATATGAAGGTTAATAATTTAGGAAAAGAAGCAAGAGGTGTATTCAAAAATACAAATCTTGATATGCGTCGCTACAAAAAGTTAGAATTGTTTGTACACGCCGAAGATCTTAAAAATGTGATGAATACAAGCGTTGATCCTGATGCTAAATTCTTCATTCGTTTTGGATCAGATGCTACGGATAACTATTATGAGTACGAAGCTTCATTAAAATATACGGCGCAAAATGCAACGTCGCCATTAGATATTTGGCCAACCGAAAACCAAGTTAATCTAGCGATTGAAGAATTTGTTAATGCGAAAATGAAGCGTGACGAGCTGGTGAAAGATAATGCGCCAGGAATCAAACTCGACACACGTTACGAATATCCAGACTATAAACCAGATGGCGATAACAAAAAAATCTTTATTAAAGGTCGTCCGAGTTTAGGGAACGTAACTAATATTTTAATTGGTGTTAGAAATAACAATGGCGCAGGATCTAACAGAGGAATGATGGCTGGGCAACAAAAAGATTTAATACTTTGGGTTAACGAGATTCGCCTTTCCGAAATTGAAAATAAAGGTGGTTATGCAGGTAACGCTTCCCTTAACTTTAACTTAGGAGACTTTGCTTTAGTTAATGCTAATGCAGCTTATTCATCAGTTGGATTTGGAGCAATTGACCAAAAACCTTCAGAAAGAGCGCAGTCATCTAACTCGACATTTAGTATTAATACAACAGTTAATGTGGACAAATTCCTTCCTGAGAAAGTTGGTATGAAGATTCCACTTAACTACTCGTATACGCAGACCATCGAAGATCCAAAATATAATCCGCTTGATAATGATGTAGAGTTGACTAAGGCGCCTAACGAAGCTGATCTTAAAAAAGTGGTTAGAACATACAGTCAACAACGTAGTATTGGTGTGGTTAATATGCGTAAAGAACGTATGAATCCTAACAAAAAACCAAAATTCTATGATGTGGAAAACTTGTCTTTAACAACGATTTATAACGATGATTACTTCCGTGACATCTATACAAAACGTAATTACAGACAATACTTAAAAGGATCGATAGAGTATAATTATAACTTCAAACCATTTGTATTGCGTCCATTTAACAGAATGATTAGCGATACTGCGAAGTCTTACAAATATTTGAGATGGATAAAAGAAGTTAACTTTAATCCGGTGCCGACGAGATTGTCTTTCAGAACAATGTTGGACAGAAATTATAACGAGTTAGAGTTTAGAAATATTGATGCATTAATAAATGGAAATATTGATAATTCTAATACGATTCGTAACCGTACATTCTACTTCGGGTGGCAGTATAGTTTAGGATTTAATTTCACTAAATCTTTGAAGATGGAAATTAACTCTGAAACCAGAACCTTGAATGATAATCTGTCAGTGTATGATATGAATACAAGTAGTATTTTCGGAAATCCTTTCAGAGCGGGACGTCCGGTACAATACAATCATAGAGTACAACTTAATTATCGTTTGCCGTTTGAGTATTTACCGTATTTGGATTTCGTTAATGCTGAACTAGGTTACAGTTTCCAATATAACTGGAATGCAAGATCATCAGCACTTCGTAACTTCCAAAATCCTGAAACAGGCGTTATCGAAAGTCTTGGTAATGTTGGTCAAAACACCAATACGATTTTGGCAACATCGACAGTTGATGTACCGAAGTTTTTAGGTAAGTTTAAATACTTCCAAAAGATAACGGAAACTATGTCTAAGAGAAGACAAGAGATTGACTCACTTAACAATGTCTATTCTCAAAATTTCTTGAAGAAAGGTAAAAAGAAAGAATTCAAAGCTTATAAGTTTAAAAATAAGTTGTCGCCTTTCCAAGCGGTTGCTTATGCACTAACATCGATCAAGCAGTTGGATGTTAATTATAATGAGAACAATGGTATAGTGTTACCAGGTCTATTATCAGCACCTAACTTCTATGGTGTTGGACAAACGCTTGGTGGACCAACTATTGGATTCTTGTTAGGATCTCAGGCGGATATTCGTCGTCTTGCAATCGAAAGATCTTGGATTTCGAGATCAGACTATATGACGGATGCTTATACAGAGATGACGACGCGTAACTTGACTGCGAATCTACAAGTGATGCCAGTTAATGATTTCAGAATCGATTTCAATGTGTTGCAAAACTACTCGCGTAACTTTATGCAGACTGGTTTCAATGTTAATCCAGATCCTGCTTTTTCATTCGGTTCAGAGATGATAACACACTCGAGTACAGCTTGGACATTTGGTACAGCCTTTACGGACGGTGCTGCACTTTATGATAAGATTAAAGAAAATGCAAGACTTATTTCTCAAGAATTAGGAGGCGCAGCAACTGCTACAGGTTATGCGGACGGTTATGATATTTCAAACGCTTATGTATTAATTCCTGCTTTCAAAGCGGCGGTAGAAGGTAAGTCACCGAAACAATTAGGTAGCGTGAGAAAATCTGGTTTCCCACTTCCAAACTGGAAATTAACTTATAGTGGACTTAAGAACCTTCCGATTGTTAATAGTCAATTCTCGAAGTTCGATGTGTTACACAGTTATTCATCAACTTATACGATGGCAGGTGTGCAGTCGAATATCGATTACTTTAACAGAAAATCAGCTGGCGAAAGAGATGTTAATGGCAACTATATTAATCCATATACTTTCTCACAAGTAGGATATGTTGAGGCTTTCTCTCCGCTTATTGGTATTGATGTGACGATGCGTAACAACATGCAGTTCCGTGCATCGTATAACAGAGACAGAGCTTATATGTTAGGTTTGATAAATCATACTTTAACAGAAGATATGGGAACTGAGTATGTTATTGGCTACGGTTATATTCTTAAAGATTTAAAACTGAAAATTAACTTTAAAGGAAGACCTCGAGATATCAAGAGTGATCTTAACATAAGAGCAGATTTAGCTTTAAGAGATAATAAAACAAGAATCACAAATATTTTAATTGACGATTCTCAAGTAACGGGAGGACAAAAGTTATTGACATTAAAATTATCAGCAGATTATAATATGTCACAAAACTTTAACCTGAAATTCTTCTACGACCAAATGGTCACAAAGTATAAGATTTCAACAGCCTTCCCGCTGTCAACAGTTAGAGCAGGGCTTACCGCAACATTCACATTTGGTGGTGGAGGCGGTGGAGGCTTCTAATGATATATTAAAATCAAAAAAACGCATTAGTATTTCTAATGCGTTTTTTATGAATATTAAAGATGAGGTAACTATTATTTAGATTACTTATATTTTTAAAATTAAGTTGTGGTATATCGAAAATCTAATTAAATTTGTATCAAACAATAAATCGTAATGAATACACCAGCAGAACTAAAGTACACGAAAGACCACGAGTGGGTAAAATTTGAAGATAATGTAGCAACAATCGGAATTACAGATTTTGCACAAAGCGAATTAGGAGACATCGTATTTGTAGATGTAGACACAGTAGATGATGACTTAGCTGCAGGTGACGTATTCGGAAGCGTAGAAGCTGTAAAAACAGTTTCTGATCTATTCTTACCAGTTGACGGTACAGTTATCGAGTTCAACGAAAAATTAGAAGACGAGCCAGAATTGCTTAACTCAGATCCATACGGAGATGGTTGGATCATCAAGTTACAACTAAAAGATGGAGCAGATCTTTCTTCATTATTATCAGCAGAAGATTATCAATCAATCGTTGGATAAATATCGCAACATATTTAAAAAATATATAATGCCCATTTATTGGGCATTTCTTACGTATATGCTACTTCGGCCAGGCATCGAAAACAAAGAGTATTCATTCATGTTTCCTGGCATCGATAAGGTTTTACATTTTAGCATTTTTGGATTTTTAGGCTTTTGCATTTTGGCTTCCTTTCCAAATATCAAAAAATCGACTTACCTACTAATAGGTTTAAGCTACGCATTACTCACCGAAATCTTACAAGAATTTATGGGCTTCGGTCGATCGCTAGAGATTTTAGATCTGTTTGCAGATATGGCAGGTTTCAGTTTAGCCATTTTCGTTTACAACCAAATTTCCAAACGACTTCCTTAATTTTTATTTTTTCTATTTCGGGCAATCCTCGCGCCTTTCTGAAGTCCTTGCTAGCTCGGTCGGGCTGT
>NZ_DAMBQF010000013.1:0-60483 GCF_032062245.1 Soonwooa sp. | reverse complement strand
ATGAATTATGAATTATGAATTATGAATTATGAATTATGAATTATGAATTATGAATGAGATTCTTAAAACCTGATTCGTAATTCTTGGTTCTTGGCTCTTGACTCTTGTATCTCAAACAATGACTTTCGACACATTTTTTCAATTATTAGTTAAGACTTTGTTCTAGTTTTTTCAGGCATTGTAACTTTGCAACATCAAATCTTAAATCTCAGTTCAGAAAATGGTAAATTTTGTTTTGATTGCGGTATGCATTATTGCCGGAATGCTTTTCAAAGCAACAAAATCGATACATCCCGATGCGCACAAAGGCATCAATACTTGGATTTTATATTTAGCGTTACCTGCAGTTTCGTTTAAATATTTACCGAAAGTTCAGTGGTCAACGGAAATGCTTTTTCCAATTTTTTCAACGTTGTTAATTGCAGTAGGAAGTGGTATTTTCATGAAATATTATTGCAAATACAAAGGTTATTCCCGACGTTCGCAGAGCACTTTGGATTTAGCAAGCGGTTACAGTAATACGTCTTTCATCGGTTTTCCATTGATTTCCGCTTTTTATGGAGAAAGTTTGCTGAGTATTGCCATTATTTGCGACCAAACGATGTTTTTGGCATTATCAACTTTAGGAATTATTTCTGCTTTAAAAGGAGGAAGTAAATCTGGAAATATCAGCGCAAAATTTATTCTGAAAAGATTATTTACTTTTCCGCCTTTTCTCGGTTGCATTGGCGCTTTGGTGATTTCTCAATTTGTAGATTTAAGCTTTGCAGAACCGTTTTTCGATAAGTTGGCGGCAACAGTTGGTCCTTTAGCCTTATTTTCCGTTGGACTTCAATTGAAATTTAATGGTTGGAAAAAATTAATGCCTCAGATTTCTACTTCGATGTTGTACAAACTTATTTTAGCTCCAGCGATCGTTTTTGGATTGGCTTTAATTTTCGGAATTAAAGGCGATGTTGCTAAAATCAGTATTTTCGAAGCTGCAATGCCAACTTTAGTAACTTCTAGTATTATCGCAGAACAATTCCGACTCAATACAAAACTCACCAATTTAATTATTGGAATCAGCATTATTATTGGCTTTTTTACCTCGGCGATATGGTATGAGTTGATTGGTTTATTTTTCTAAAACAAAGTCATATTTTTTTTACAACAAAAACTACAAAAGTTTAGTAAAACGCAAAGTAAAACAAAGCAATTTCTAAATTATTTTTTAAATTTTTGTCATGTTATATGCTTAACTTTTATAAAATCTTTTATATTCTTTTGCATTAAGAAAAAATTTTTAACTCTTCTGCTGTGGAAATAAAGTACGATAGCTGTATCTATTAATTAAAAACCTTTGCAGCATTACGTTTATAAAATTCTTTTGTTTCTTTTGCGGTAAAAAATCTCTATTTTTACGCTTTAATTCAGATTTTGCATTACGCCCAAGTTATTTTACCGCTCAATCTTGCAGGTTCTTTTACGTATAAAGTGCCCGATGATTTATTGGACGAAATTCAGCTCGGAATGCGGGTTTTGGTGCAGTTTGGTGGTAAGAAAATTTATACAGGAATTGTTTGGGATTTGCATCAAAATGAACCCGAAACTTTTGTCCCGAAAGATATCATTAATATTCTCGACCAAAAGCCGATTCTTCCCATTCAACAAATTGAGTTTTGGAACTGGCTTTCCGATTATTATCTCTGCAATTTGGGCGAAATTTACCGTTTTGCGTTTCCGTCTTCTTTAAAACTGGAGAGCGAAACTTATCTTAAATTAAAACCTAATGCAGTTGTCGATTTTCAGAATTTGGATGTCAACGAAATGTACTTAATTCAAGCTTTGGAAGTTCGACAATTGATCAATTTGACGGACATTGAAGCTTTTATTCCGAAAAAAGACATTATTAAAACCATCAATTCGCTTATCGATTTGCAATATATTGAGATTGATGAGCAAGTTGCGGAAAAATATCGTGCCAAGGAAGTGGCTTATGTGAGGATAAAAGATGAAGTTTTAAAGAATTTTGAACTCACCGAAATCCTTTCACAGCTGAAAAGAGCGCCAAAACAGAAAGATTTGTTTTTGGCGATTTTGGATAAACAAACCGAAAATCCAGATTCTCTGATAAAAAAATCGGAATTGTTTGATGATGGATTTTTTGCCCATTCGCACATCAAATCTTTAATTGATAAAAATTGGGTTGAAGAATATTTCCTTCAGAAAGATAGAATTGATTACTACGACGGCGATACCGAAGATTTAGAAGAGTTGACTTCTGCCCAAAAACAAGCTTTGGTTTTGGTGGATGAAGCCTTTTCTGAAAACAAAAATGTGCTTTTGCATGGCGTAACTTCTTCGGGGAAAACACATATTTATTTAGAGAAAATTGAAGAATGCATCAACGAAGGTAGAAATGTTTTGTTTTTGCTTCCCGAGATTGCTTTAACCAAGCAAATTACGAAGCGTTTAGAGAAAAAATATGGCAGCGCGCTTGGATTTTATCATCAAAAATTGACCGATTTTGAAAGGGTAGAAGTTTGGCGAAAAGTAAAGAACGACGAACTTAAAATCCTTATCGGAACGCGAAATGCTTTGTTTTTGCCTTATCAAAATTTAGGTTTAATTATTGTCGATGAAGAACACGATTCGGCGTATCGTCCGAGAGAAGTTTCGCCGTTTTTTAATGCTAAAGATGCTGCACAGATTTTAGGTCAAAAATATAATGCTAATGTTATTTTGGGTTCTGCTACACCGTCTGTTGAAAGCTATTTTGCAGCTCGGAAAGACAAATTACAATATGTTTTTTTAGGTGAAAGATTCGGAAAAGTAGATTTGCCGAAGTTTGAACTTATTAATTTTAAAGAAGCTCAAGATTCCAAGAATGTTTCGGGAGATTTTTCGTTTCATTTGTTGGAAAATATCAGACAAAATTTAGAACATAAAAATCAAACCATTGTTCTTCACAACCGCCGTGGTTATGCGAATGTTGTGGAATGTGAGTCTTGCGGTTACGTTAATTATTGTTCAAATTGCGATGTGGTGATGACGTATCATAAATTTTCTAACCAAATGAAATGCCATTATTGCGGTCAACGTGCTTCGAAGCCCAAAACTTGTCCAAAATGTCATTCTGAAAATTTGAATGAAAGAGGCGTTGGCGTAGAGCAAATTCATGAGGAATTGCAAAAACTTTTCCCAGAAGCTGAAGTGGATAGAATGGATGTGGATTCCATGAGAAAGAAATTTGCCTACGAAAAATTATATGAGAAAATTGAAGACCGCGACACTGACATTATCGTTGGGACCCAGATGATTTCCAAAGGTTTGGATTTTGACCACATCGAATTAGTTGCCATACCAAGAGCTGATTCTTTGATGTATGTTCAGGATTTTCGGGCGGAAGAAAGAGCTTATCAATTGATGACTCAGGTTTCTGGGCGTGCTGGTAGGGTTTCTGGGCAAGGAAAAGTATTAATTCAGACTTATAATCCTCAAAATCCCGTTTTTGAATTAATCCAACGAAATAATATTCAAGGGATCTACGACTACTTTTTGACCGAACGCAAAAAATTTCATTATCCGCCATTTACGAAATTGATAATGATAGAACTAAAACATCGCAGAGAAGACAAAGTGGATCGAGCGTCTCAATTTCTAGGTTCAGTCCTAAGAAAATACTTGCCCGAAGATTGCATTTTGGGTCCTGAACCCGCATCTATTGCACGTTTGAACAATATGTTTCAATTTCAAATTCTGCTAAAACTTCCTCGTGGAAAGAATTATTTAATCTTTAAAGACTATATCCGCCAAAGCTTCGAAGAATTCGACGATATTTCTGCTTACAAAAGTATCAAAAAGTTAGTTTACGTTGATTTTTAACAAAGTTTAACAAAGTTTAAAAGCTTTTATAATGTGTAAGGGCATCGACGGAAGCAATAATATATAACTTTACTTCGTTTTTAGAAAGGTTGATTTTATTTGACAAATATAGAATTGTTAAATTTTCAACATTTTCACCTATATGTTTGAGAATGAATAAATTTAAGAAATACATTAGCGTACTTAGTTTAGGTTTTTCGATTAGCATTTTTGCGCAGACATCAGCAGTATCTTCAATTCCTCAATTTTATGAGCAACCAGGTCTTTTGGCGAAAGAGATTTCTCCCGAAAAATCCCTGTTGTCACCTAAAGAGAATATTGAAGTTAACATCAACAGAATGTTTTCGGATCCTGTTCTAAGAACTGCAAATTGGGGATTTGTTGTGTACGATCCTAAAAGCAACAAGATTATTACATCTTACAACGAAACAACCCCCTTAATACCTGCTTCGACGACCAAATTGTTAACCACAGAAACGGCTTATTCTTATTTTGGAGGAAACTTCAGATGGAATACGCAGTTGGAGTTTTCAGGAAACATCGATGAAAATGGTGTGTTAGATGGTAATCTTTATATTATTGGAAGTGGCGATCCTTCTTTTGGAGCTTTGCGCGTAGGTTCTACATCGGCTTCTGGTCTGGTTTCGCAATTTATGAATGCTATTCGCAATAAGGGAATAAAAAGAGTAAATGGCGAGATTATCGTAGAAACTGCCGTTTTCAAAGAAAATAAAACGGATTTGCCAGCTAATATCGTTTGGTTAGACCACAATAACTATTATTTACCTGTTGGGACGACACGAGATATTAATCCAAGAAATGAAAAGTTAATTGTTAAACAAAATAATCCTTTTAACAACGAAAAACGTTACTTCTATGTGTCACCTTACAATAACAAAATGGTATATGCTGACAAATTTGAAGGTGGAGGATTAACAACAAAATTAGCAGATCAACCCACTTCGCTAGCAAATTCTTTAAGAGCATCGATGTTAAAATCTGGCATTGCAGTTCCTGGAAAAGTAACAGCAAGATTTATCGATCCAACGCCTGAACCAAGAGAAATACTTAGCAATTACAGGTCGCCAATGCTTTCGGAGATAGTACATTATACCAACCAACATAGTGATAATGCCTTGTCGGAAGCTTTATTAAAAAGTTTAGGATTTTATGTTTCTGGAGATCAAGTCGCAGAAGCTGGAAAACAAGTCGTCCGTAAGCATCTTGAAGGAAAATCGTTCGATACCAATGGTCTTAACTATGTTGATGGTAGCGGTTATTCTCGCAGCAACCTCGTGACGCCAATTGCTCAGGTTAAATTTTTAACTGGATTGATGAAGGAGCCTTATTATAAAGACTATTTTGAATCTCTGCCTATTGCTGGACAAACTGGGACGCTAAAAAAGATGTTTTTGAATACCTCTAATGGACAAATTTTTGCTAAAACAGGAACTTTAAGTCGTGTTAAAACTCTTGCAGGTTACATAAAAACTAGAAGTGGGAAAACATTGGTTTTCTCACTGTTAATCAATAATTACACGGGGTCTGTTGCCCAAGTCAAAGATAGAATGGAGCAACTTTTGGATCCTACTTTAGATTTGTAACATAATATTTTATAATTTTAATACTCGCAACATTGCGAGTATTTTTTTTATATGAAAACAAAATTTACCATTTTAATTTTATCTATGATTTCGGTTTTGAGTTTAGCTCAAAGCAGAACCGAGCAAGATAAACTGATTGAGAGTGAACGTAAAAAAGCTTCTAAAGCAATGCTTTTTAACGAAAACGAAAATCCAAATACGCTTAATTACGATCTTCGTTACATCCGTATGGAATTGGATCTTGATCCAGCACAACAATTTGTTAAAGGAAAGGTGACGTCGCATTTTAAAATGTTGAATCCATCATCAACTATTTATTTTGATTTGTCGAATAATCTTAATGTGAGTGAAGTTAAATATCACAATCAGAATTTGACTTACCAGCAATTATCAACCAAGGAATTGAAAATTAATTTTCCTACAAGTATTCCTGCTGCAACTTTAGACTCTTTAACGATTTCTTACAGCGGTGTGCCAGATGATTCCGATGATGCTTTTTCATCGCAGATGCAAAATGGAGTCCCAATCTTAGCAACATTATCAGAGCCTTTTGGTGCAAAAGAATGGTGGCCAACTAAGCAAAGTCTTAATGACAAGATTGAAAAAATCGATCTTAAAATTACAACACCGTCTCAATATAATGTCGCGGCAAATGGCGTTTTGCAATCGGAAACTTCTCTCAGTGAAGGGAAAAAATTGACTTATTGGAAAACTAATATCCCAACGCCTGCTTATTTGGTAGCTTTAGGTATTACGAATTATGTCAAACTAAATGATACTTTTGGGACTGGATCGGACGCTTTTCCGTTTGTGAATTACATTTATCCATCTACCAATAACAACCCTTCTGAGATGAGTAATATCCAATGGACTAAAACCTGCATGGCAAAGTTTGAAGAATATTTTGGACCTTATCCTTTCCGAAGCGAAAAATATGGACATATGCAATTCAATGCTGGAGGTGGAATGGAACATACCACGATGAGTAGTATGGGCTCTTTTTCGAAAGGCTTAATTGCACATGAGTTGGCGCATCAATGGTTTGGTGATAAAGTAACTTGTGCCACATGGAATGACATTTGGCTTAACGAAGGTTTTGCAAATTTTGGAGAACATCTTGTCTATGAAAAGTTATTGATGACTTCTAGCAACTTTCAGAATTACCTAAAAAATCAAATTGATTATATATCGATGTATCCTACTGGTAGTGTATATATCCAAGATCCGGAACCAAGTTCGAACAGAATTTTTGATGGAAGATTAACCTACGCAAAAGGAGGTTTTGTCTTAAGAATGTTAAAATGGAAACTTGGAGAGCAAAAGTTTTATAATCTCTTGAAAGCTTATACAACGGCACCGCAATTTGCTAATACTTATGCAAAAACTGCGGACTTCGTTACTTTTGCAAATACTTTTACTGGAGAAAATCTAACAGAATTTTTTAATGATTGGGTATATGGCGAAGGCTATCCAACTTATACAGTGCGTTGGAAGCCTGGTACAACTAATGTAACATTTAAGATTTCCCAAACCCAAAGTCATAACTCTGTTAATTATTATGAGATGCCTTTGCCAGTTAAAGTTGTTGGTGCCAATGGACAATCTATGGATTTGGTGCTTAATAATACATCAAATAATCAGTATTTTACAAATGAAGTTGGATTTCCTGTGACGGCGGTTTATTTTAATCAAGATTTACATATTTTAACCAAGAATTCAACGGTTGTTAAGGACAATTCTTTGGCGGTAGATGATCTTAAAAGCTTAAAAGTTATGGTCTATCCAAATCCTGCAACAACCGAGATTATTATTTCAAATCTTAAAAAAGATACAGGTTACCAAATCTTTAGTATTGATGGGCGTCTTATTAAATCAGGAACTTTAGACTCAAATAAAACGATTAATATTTTAAACCTCGAAAAAGGTGAATACATTCTAAAAACCAACGATGATCAAATCAAATTCTTAAAACATTAATTTTAAAATTAATCCAAACAAAAAGGAGAAACTTACTACAGTTTCTCCTTTTTATATTTAAAAATCCACCCCAAAACCGAGGGCAATTCTGCCACCATCGCTAGATCGGAAATAGCTAGCTTGCACACCAATTTTGTCCAAAGCATTTAGCCAAAGTCCCAGACCAAAGGAATTATGCCATTTGTCGGTAATTTCATTCGAGATCCAAACGCGTCCGTAATCAAAACCTGCAAACAAACCTACATTTATTGGTAAATAAGCATTTTTAATAGTTCCTAAATCGAATCTCAAATCTGTGGTTTGATAAAAACTAGATTTACCGTAAAAACGATCGAATCGAAATCCTCTCAATTTTTGATTGCCGCCCAATGTCGACATTTGGAAGAACTGATAATCGTTGGCTAACAGCCATTTTGCTTCTGCATAAGTGCTAACAATTACTTTTTCGTTGTTGGTGATGTAATGGATAAAACCTAATCCAGTCTCGAAAGTTGGAAGTTTGTTATCCGAGTTTTCAAGGTTTTGACGGTAGCTAAACGCCGCCTTAAATTTCATTCCCAAACTTGGATTCACATTTTTGTTTAAATTTTCAAAATCAAATTTTAAATCGATTCCTGCAAAATGCTGTGTTTTGAAAGCTTGTTCGTCCACAACATTTGGAAGACTAATGCGACGATTGGCTGTTTTTTCAATTTTTATGGTTTCGTAGGCTAAATTTGCGGTAAACCAACTTGCATTTTTTTTCCAGTTAATCGAAGGTTTAACATAAAATTCTTTCGCACGAACACGATAAAAATCTTCGTCAAAAATCTTTTCTTCATTAATTGTTAAATTACCGTTTCCAAAATAATTTCTGATAAATCGGGAACTCGTAAATCCAGTATTTAAGCCATAATACCAATTGCCAACCAATCTTGGGAAAATGCCTTCGTAAGCAATTTCGTAACCTTGAGAACCTGTGAAGTAATTGGTTTTGAGACTGTGTTTTGCAGCAAAAGGATTTCGTTTAAAACCATTTTTAACAAAACTCGTCGTCATGCCCAGGACAATTTCGTCGTCAGGATTGTAACCAAGGTTAGGTGTCGCTGTCCAAAAACTGTATTTAAGGCGTTTGTAATTATATTCGTTAAGGTCATAATCGTCAGTTAATTTTGCTGACGCATTTTTAGAAATCGTATTTTTTTTGGATTTGTAATCATAGATGTTGACACGATTATCTCTTTCGATATTGTAGTTGTCATGGTTAAGACCGCCCAAAAGACGCAGCTTGATAGGATTGCTTTGATCACCTTTTACGACTAAATCATCGTCGTCGCCCAAAGTATAAACCCAAATTTCTGAAGTTTCTTTTTTATTATAAACTTTTTCGAAGGTCAACTCTTTGCCATCTTTTTTATTTCTAAATATTTTTACTTGCGTTTCATGATTTGGAAGACGTGTAATTTCGAATCGATCTTTTTTATTAGTTCCCGTCAAAATAACGGTTTTTCTTAAGGCTTTATAATAATCGGAAGCGTAGGTTGCAAGGTCATTTTTACGAAGTTCAAGATTTTGTTTTATAGATTCGATGTCGGCATTTTGTACTTCTTTTGGTAAATTTTTAAAAGCATCTTCGATAACATTCCTTGTTAAATTAGCTTTAATAAAATCTGCCTCGCGCTTCCAATCTTCTTCGGTTGCATTGTTCGTAAATGCCAAATCTAAAGGGTATGGCTCCATATTAAACCATTTTATATTTTTGATTTTTGGTCCAAAACTCTGCATGTGACGAAGTCCCGGAAAGTTTAAAAACATTTGGGTTGCCAAGCCATCGTACTTAACAAAAGCTTGGTCACGATCTTTAGGAATCGGTGAAATTAAAACCCTGTCGCCAACATTTTTTTGTTCCCATTTCCATTGGTCATAATGTCTGTCCCAATCGCCGATTAACATATCGAAAAGACGTGCACGAATGTAGGCGGATTCGTCCATTTTGTATTTTTCATCCTTAGCCAAAAGTTTAATAACATCTTCTGTACTCAAGACTTTGTTAGGATTTTCTTCGGTCTCGGCAGGTCGAACTTCTAGATAATATAATTCGTTTCCAAAATTTTGATTGTACTTACCAAGTGCATTTTGCTTCGGAACATATACCAAACTAGGATCAGTATGTCTAATCCCGATAGATTCTGCCATTGCGGCGATTGCTAAAGGCGTGTAAGGATTAGACGATGTATAAAAATCCAACAAAAACTGATCAGCAAATCCGTCTGCAAAATCGTCAACGACATAACGATCTTTAAAAGCGACAGATTGCAAGAATCTTACGCCACTTTTATGAAGCGCTCGGATGACATATTCTCCTTTCGGGGTGTCCAATCGCAGAGAGTTGGTCTGATGGCCGCCACCAGCTCTCGTTGCCTTTGCGCCACCGTAAAGTGTGTCCAAATCCAAGGTCGGAACCGAAACTTGTGTGCCATACATCTCACGGTAGTTGTTACCCCAAAGCATTTTATAGAATCCAGACTTTTTGGTGTCTTTTTGATTGTAAATACTTGTGGTCGTCGTTGCGGGAAAGTCTTTTGGATAATCGGTTTTGGTATAATTATCACCTTTTAAAACGGTATGCCTAAAAAGCAATTTTTCTTGTTCGTTTTCTCTTCCAAAATAGTCAACGAAAGCTTCTCCTTTTTTTGAAATTTTTAAAACGGCATAACCATTTTGTCCGTAAGAAAAATCATTTGGAAAAATAGCTGCAGCAGCTTCCGATTTAGATCCCGCGCCGCTGATGATTTGGCGGATGTTGCCTTGTTCGATGTATTGTAGATTATGATCGTGACCAGAAACAAGGATCACATTTTCTTTATCAGCAATTAAAGTTTTGATTCGGGCTGCTAATTTTCTATAATTAGGATTTGATAAATCTTGGTGTGTGATACCGCCAGTGGCTCTCATTAGATTAATTGCGGTTGCTAAGATTGGCAGCGGAATTTTGTTCTCTAAAGGGAATAATTGCTTTTCCATCGAGTAATAACCGCCATGCGAGCCGTGGTCAATTAATGGATGATGGACAGCTACGATAATTGTTTTGTTTTGGTTTTTTGAAATTTGACTTTCAAACTCTGTGAAAAAATCTTCTCTCGTTTTGATGTCGCATTTTTCATTAATGCCTGGGTTTTTGTCCCAATTTGCTAGAAACCATTCGGAGTCGATCGTTATTAACGCAATGTCTTTTCCTATTTTTTGAGTTTCGATGGCGCAAGAATTTTTTGGAGAAAAAGCTTTTTTGTCATTTAGTTTTTCAATGACGTAATCTTGCTCTTCTTTTAATCCAATAATACCGTTGCTGTACCAATCGTGATTGCCAGGCACAAAAATACTTTGACCTTTGAATTTATTTGCTAATGCGATTTGGTCGTCGAGTTTTTCTTCTGCAAGTTTTCGGTCTTTGGAGTCTTTGTTAGGAAGTCCGCGTGGATAGATGTTATCACCAAGGAATAATAGGGTGCTATTTTGGTCAGCGGAGTCAAGTTTTGATTTTAATTGATTTAGAATTTTCTTTGCATGATTTTGATCGGCATTACCAGCGTCGCCTACCAGATAAAAAGTGTGGGCAATATCTTCATCTTTTACACGTTCTGTAGTCTGGAAGTTTTTGATGTTTTTACCATATTGCGCTTTTTCGGTAGCACAGGAAATGCTTATAATTGCCAGAGCAGAAAGCATGGTATATTTTTCAGCAAATATTTTCATAAATTTGAATCAAACATTTTATAAATGAACATCGTTCACAAAGCGGAGCACTACGTTATTCAACTTTTCAAAGATAAGCTTTCTCCAGTTTATTCTTTTCATAATCTTGAGCATACCAAAAGAGTGGTTGCCGCAGCAGAATTTTTAGCTAAACAAGAGCATATTAACGAAAAAGACAGGGAGATTTTGACGTTGGCAGCATGGTTTCATGATGTTGGTTATTGTCAAGCTTGTACAGTTCATGAGAATGTTGGTATGCAAGAAGCAGAAGTTTTTTTAAAACAAGAAAATATTTCGCAAGAAGAAATTGATGCGGTTAAACAATTAATCCATGCAACATCGGCGGAGTATCAACCGCAAAATTTGTTAGAAAAAATTATGAAAGATGCCGATTGCTCACACATTGGATCGGAAGACTTTTTTAGTATTACAGAAACGCTACGCCAAGAATGCAAGCAAGTTTATCAAAAGAAAATCAGCAAGTTGGATTGGGCAAATACGAATTTGCAGTTTTTGACGCAACATCATCGTTTCTACACCGATTATGCCCAAAAAAATTGGGAAGAGACTAAAACTGAAAATGTAGAAAAAACTTTGGAGCTAATTGCTAACCTCATTAAAGATAAAGAAAAATCGAAAAATACAGAGCACGAAAAGGCATTGCTTAATAAGAAAAAACTTGAAAAATTGGACTCACCAGAACGTGGTATAGAAACGATGTTCCGTGTGACAATGAATAATCATACACGCCTAAGCCAAATTGCCGATACCAAAGCTAATATTTTGTTATCGGTTAATGCGATTATTATTTCGGTGGCGTTATCGACGATTATTCCGAAACTTGATTCGCCAAAAAATGCGCATTTGGTGATTCCGACTTTTGTGATGATTGCCTTTAGTGTAGCCACTATTATTATGGCAATTATGTCGACGCGTCCAAAGATATCAAGCGGAACTTTCACTAGAAAAGAAATAGAGGAACGAAAAGTGAATCTTCTGTTTTTCGGGAATTTCCACAAAATGCCTATTGACGAATATATGTGGGCGATGAAGGAGATGATGAAGGATCGGACTTATCTGTATGATAGTCTCGTTAAAGATTTGTACTATCTTGGCATTGTCCTGAATCGAAAATACAAATTGTTGCGAACAACTTATACTATTTTTACAGTTGGGATTTTGGTTTCTGTGCTTACATTTTATTTGGCTTTCCGAGAAGTTATTTAAGAAAAAAAAAGCTTGAGAATTTTCTACAAGCTTTTTTTATAGTCGTTTTGTTGTCGAATAAAATTAAATTTCGGGATAAAATTCGTATTGCATTGGCTTTGGATCGTAATTGATCCCAACTCTTATCGCTTGTAGACCTGCGATACCTTGTAGATCTTCGATGTCTACAATTTCAATATTGTCTTCTAGATGACCTTCGTTTTGAAGGATTTTGATAAATCTAAGATAATCGTATTTTTCGGTTTCTTGAGAGAAAACAACACTCAGTTTTCCCGTTTGTACAAGACGTTCTGTTGTATTTTTAATTAAAGATTTATCGATACGTTTTTTAATCATTTCGTAACGTGCATTGTAACTCCCGTCGACATCAAAACGTTTCTCATCCATTCGGAATCTTATGCTAATTGGCGCACTGTAGACCAGAATAAGAGATGTGATGTCTAACTTCATAGGAAGTTTTTTGGTCAGCTCTCGAAACTTGATTTCGCTTTCGGTCATCACGCGAAGCTGCCAAAGTCTCAAATTTTTAAGATATACGTTGTCAAAACTCAGCCAAGGCGCGATGCTTGGGCCCATGTAGAAGTTATGCTCGACACCATCCGTTTTGAAACGTTCATAATAGAATGGGAAGCGTTTCTGCTGTTCGTCTTGGCGTTTGTCTAGTAGATTGCTGAGCTCTTTATTAATCATTGAAATGCTGTCGTCAAACTGTTTTCGGTAATGATAAATAAGTGGCGAATTTTTTTCTAATTGTTTATAGTAGGTCGTTATTTCTTGGTTATTGCTAAGACTTTCGAACTTTAATCGGTTAAGTGTCGGGTAGATTTGCTCCTGCAAAAAAGATTGGATTTCGCTTTCAGTATTGGCTTTCAGACCAAATTTTAATTCATTCTTTTTTGAAGTGAGTTTATCAAAAATTGGTTGAAGATCTTCGGAAGATGTTAAAGTTGCTAATAGGTTGTTGAGGATATCAAGATTGTTTTTAATATCCTTTACAATTGCTTGGTTTCGTTCGTTACTAGAATTTTTAACATCCGATTGTCCGTAGAAAGGGATTAAATTATCAAACGTAATACTTTTGTAGGGCGATTTATCACCATGTTCGTTAGCGATATTAATGTGCTTCATCGCTTCATCGTGGAATTTCCAGTAGACACTTGGGTGTATCGCCGTATATTCTTGTTGTATCAACGCAACAACGTGGTTTTCGAGATTTTCGTAGAGTTGGTTAATTGTGTCTTCTATATAGATAATAACGCTGTCCATTTTGTTAGCATTAATGCTGTTAAGCACTTTTTTAGAAGAGGTCAGCTCCATAATACCAAGAAGTTTTCCATCTTTATAAAGTGGTGCAAAAATGGCGCTTTTTATTCCTAAATTTTTAAAAGTCGAAACTATGAAAGCATCGGTTTTTTGAAGTTCTACTTTGTCAATATCCGAAATACTAAAATATCTACGTTGGTCTTTAGCATTTTGTAACAAAGCTTCGTGCACTTTGTCTGACAAAAATTGTTTCGGAATTGTTGATAGAATTTTACTCTCGATAACTGTATTAATAGGCGTTATCTCAAATTTATTTTCTTTATAATTAATAGCGGTATAACCAATTTCTAAATCAGAAAGTCGGAATATTGATCGGAAAATATTCGTAATGTCAGATTTGATGTTGCGATAATCATCTTTAGCTTGTATCAACTGACTTTTGAGGTTAGAAACTGCGATTTCTGAAGTGGCATCGTACATCGACACAATCCCAAAACCTGTGAGCTCCCAAGAGCTTGGCGGGAATTTTTCTTTCCAAAGATCAATGTTATCGAAGTTATCGACCAGTTCTTCAATTTCTTCTTGTGTTAAAATTTTTGAAGTTTCGGTTGTTTTTATTTCGATAAAGTCCGCATTGGTTAAGATTCGATAATGGTTGAGATAACCGTCTTTATTTGGAATATCATATATAAAAGGAAAATCAATTTTTACAGGTGTGCCAAAATAAAAATCCAAAATCACACAACAACTTAAGACATAAAATTGTGCTGCCGTGAAGCCGCTAATTTGTAAATAAAACTCTTCACCAGCATTTTCAATGATTTTCTGAAAACGCTTTGTCGGGTTATATATGAAATTAGCAAACGGAATTCCGACAGCTTTTATCTCATTGTTAGTCAATAATGGAGGGAAAAGCTCACTTAGTAGTTGCTTGTAAAAATAATCATTCTCACTTAGCAGTCTATCGGATAAGGCAAGTCCAAGATTCGGATTTTTTTCAAGTTCGTTAAGTAGATACTCATGTCGCTCTGCATACAATTTATCAACTTCAGCCAAGGACTTTATTTCATCAATTAAAGTTTTAAAAGTAAAAGTAATCTTAAAAGGAGAATCAAAAGGTTGGTTAAACGTCATACGCTCACAAGTTTGTATTTGCAAAGATACATAATATCAAGACTCTATATTTTAAAATTAATATGATTTTAATATTCGAAATCGATACTACAAGTAGATGTGCTCTATATGAAAAGCCTTATCTTTGCACCGAAAATTAATTTAATTTGAAAGATATTCGTACGTTAACTCTCGACCAATTAAAAGACTATTTCGAAAGTATTGGTGAGAAGGCATTTCGCGCCAAACAAGTCTATGATTGGCTTTGGAGTAAAAACCAACACTCGTTTGAAGATATGACCAATCTCTCAAAAAATTTGAGAGAAAACTTGATGCGTGATTTTTTTATCAATCCGATTGCTGTTGATCTTTTACAAAAATCAAAAGATGGAACCATCAAAAATGGTGTTAAACTTCATGACGGATTAATGGTGGAATCGGTTTTAATACCAACCGAAACTCGTACGACAGCTTGCGTTTCTTCACAAGTGGGATGTTCTCTTAACTGTGAGTTTTGTGCAACGGCGAAGCTTAAACGAATGCGAAATCTGGAAGTTGCCGAGATTGTCGATCAAGTTGCATTAATTGATAGTCAAAGTAAAACATACTTCGATCGTCCGCTTTCCAATATCGTATTTATGGGAATGGGCGAGCCAATGATGAATTATAAAAACGTTGTTGAAGCTATCCGAAAAATTACGAAACCCGAAGGTTTGGGGATGTCTGCAAGACGCATTACAGTGTCAACTTCTGGAATTCCTAAAATGATAAAAATGTTGGCTGATGAAGGCCTTCGTGTCAAGTTGGCTTTGTCATTACATTCCGCAGTTGAGAAGACCAGAAACGAGATTATGCCGTTTTCGGATAAGTTTCCGTTGACAGATATTATGGAAGCTATGCAATATTGGTATCAAAAAACTGGATCGGTTATCACGTTTGAATATTGCGTTTGGAAAGGCATTAATGACAAAGATGAAGATATCCGAGCTTTGATAAAATATGCCAAACAAGTACCGTCAAAAGTTAATTTGATACAATATAATCCAATTGGCGAAGGTAAGTTCGATCATCGAAGTATAGAAGCAGAAGAACGTTATGTTCGTGAGTTGGAGAAAGCTGGCGTTACAGTGATGGTCAGAAAAAGTCGTGGCGGTGATATTGATGCAGCGTGTGGACAATTAGCAAATAAAACAGCAGAATAATATAGATATAAATTTATTTTAATATGGATTTTGTATTTGGAGAAAATGCTTTAGAAAGTGTGTACGCATGGTCAATCCCGTTGCATGCATCAGTTATTTTGGCAGAAATGATATACAGCAGTGTAGCACAAGCCAATTTGTACAGTCGTAAAGATTTGTTTACAAATATCTATCTCGCTTTAATGAATTTTAGCCTTGACTTGATAATGAAGGCTTTCGCGATGGGCGTGATGTTTTTCTTTTATAGTTTCCGCATTTTTGATTTCGATATGGGGACTTGGTATTATTGGGTGTTTTGCTTTATGGCAACCGATTTAGCTTATTATTTCCATCATTTGGTCGATCACAAATCAAGAGCATTTTGGGCGGTGCATATCACGCACCACAACTCGGAATATTTCAATTTAACAACAGGATTTAGAAGTCCAGTTTTCCAGCCATTATACCGTTATTTATTCTTTTCGCCATTGGCGTTCTTAGGATTAAATCCTTGGTCAATTATGGTTTGCTACGCCGTTGGTCAAGTCTACGGAACTTGGGTGCATACGCAGACGGTTAAGAAGATGGGATTCTTAGAATATATTCTGGTAACGCCATCACATCACCGTGTTCACCATGGTTGTAACATCAAATATTTGGACAAAAATATGGGAATGGTGTTTATCTTTTGGGATAAAATTTTTGGAACATTCGAGCCTGAAGATCCAAAAGTTCCAGTAAAATTCGGGATCTATCCAAAAATGCCAGATGATGGACCTTTGACGACTTTGTTGTACGAATGGCGAAAAATCGGAAAAGATCTTCGTCAACCGAATTTGACTATTAAAGACCGTTTCAATTATATTTTTAATTCTCCGGGTTGGCGCCATGACGGAAAAGGAAAAACCGTTAGCGATTATCAACGCGAATATTGGGCTAAAAAAAAGGCGCAAGCTAAAGCTAAAGAATCGCAGAAAGAGGAAACAAAAATTGCTTAGTTCACTATGAAATTTAAAATTTTATTAATCTTTATTTTTTGTGTGAATCTTGGATTTGCGCAACAAGCTGAGATTTTTAAAATTAAAAATTATCAAGTCGCTGAGCTTTCGGATTCGTTGAAAGAAAGCTCAGGGTTGGGTTTTATTGGTGAAAAACTTATAAGTTTTAATGATAGTGGCAATGCTGGAGATTTATTTTTACTATATCCAAAAACTGGAAAAATCACAGATTATATTCCGACGCATCTTAATAACCGCGATTGGGAAGCTATTACAAAAGATTCAGCGAATCTATACGTTGCGGATTTCGGAAATAATGACGGAACCAGAAAAGATTTAATAATATATAAAATTCCTTTTTCTGGGGAGATTTTCAAAGTTGATTCAACACAAGTTATTTCTTATTTTTATCCAGATCAAAAAAATTTTACTTCTAAAAATCTAAACACAGATTACGATGCAGAAGCTGTTATTTTTTACATGGATAAACTCCAAATTTTTACGAAAGAGTGGGCGAGTAGAAGTGTAACACGTTATGAAGTTGATCCTAATGTTTTTGAACAACAACCTGCAAAAAAGCTAGAGTCTTATGATACAGGATTTGTTGTGACAGATGCTTCTTATTTTGATAAAAAACTGTATGTTGTAGGTTATACGAAGATGACTCAAGTCTATTTAATGATTTTTGAAGAATCAAAAGATGGCTTTTTCTTTTCCAAAAAAGGGAAGAAGTACCATTTAGGAAGTGCTTTGTCCGTTGGACAGATTGAAGGAATTGCTGTTAACCACGATGGAATCTATGTTTCTAGTGAACTTTTCAAAACACCTTTAGGAACTGTGAAGCCACGATTGTATTTTATCCCAACTGAAAAATTAAAATAACGAAATTTCGTTTCTCGCAAAGAAAAATTTATCTTTGCGTATTACCTAATAATTCTTGCTTTGGCTAATATTGTAGAAGAAATCAAACGTCCGATAAGTACCGAGATGAAACTTTTTGAACAAAAGTTTTATGAATCGATGAAGAGTAATGTGTCTTTGTTGGATAAAGTGACTCGTTTTATCGTGACAACAAAAGGGAAGCAGATGCGTCCGATGTTTGTGTTTCTTTGTGCAAAATTAGTTGGTGACGTTAACGAGAAAACCTATCGTGGCGCATCGATGATCGAGTTAATCCACACCGCGACTTTGGTACATGATGATGTTGTTGATGAGAGTTTTAAAAGAAGAAATTTCTTCTCGATTAATGCGCTTTGGAAGAATAAAATTGCTGTTCTTGTAGGCGATTATTTGTTGTCAAAATCGGTTCTATTATCTACGGATAATAAAGATTTTGACCTGCTTTCTATTATTTCTCGCACGATTCGCGAAATGGCAGAAGGAGAATTGCTTCAACTAGAAAAAGCTAGAAAACTAGACATCACCGAAGATGTCTATTATGAGATTATTCGTCAAAAAACAGCCACTTTAATTGCGGCTTGCTGCGAAGTTGGCGTTTTGTCTAATGATGCAGATGAAGTTCTAGCAAAAAAAATGAAAGACTTCGGAACTTACACTGGGATGGCGTTTCAGATTAAAGATGATTTGTTCGATTATACCAGTAGTAATATCATCGGAAAACCTGTAGGTATCGATATTAAAGAGCAAAAGATGACTTTGCCTTTAATACATGCACTCAAAACTTCAAAACCAGAAAATTACAAAAAGTATTTTAACACGATAAAGCGTTACAACAACGATCCTAAAAAAGTTCGTGAGTTGGTCGATTATGTAAAAACTTCTGGCGGGTTGGATTACGCCATCAAAGTCATGAAAGATTATCAACAAAAAGCTTTAGATATTCTTTCCGAATTTCCTGATTCTGAAGCTAAAAAATCATTAGAATTAATGCTGGATTATGTGATAAGCAGAAAGTTATAAATTTATTGGTTTTAAAGAATAAAAAGTCTTCAGTTTGGGAAACTTTTGCTTTCATTATCGATTTCGTAATTTTGAAATATGAATAACAATTCGCCTTTAGCAGAAATTTTACGTCCTAAAAATCTTGAAGAAGTTGTTGGTCAAGAACACTTGACTGGTCCCAAAGGTCCTATACGTCGTATGTTGGAGAATGATACCATTAACTCACTTATTTTTTGGGGACCTCCAGGAACTGGCAAAACGACTTTGGCGGAAATTATTTCTGAACAATCAAAAAGAAAATTTTATAAGCTAAGTGCGGTGACCTCTGGGGTCAAAGATGTTCGCGATGTTATTGACGATGCTAAGAAACAAAATCTTTTTTCTGGAAAATCGCCGATTTTATTCATTGATGAGATTCACCGATTTAATAAATCTCAACAAGATTCTTTGTTACACGCTGTCGAAAAAGGTTGGATAGTTTTGATCGGTGCCACGACCGAAAATCCTAGTTTCGAAGTGGTTTCGGCACTTTTATCGCGAAGTCAAGTTTATGTTCTTAAATCTTTGACGTTTGAAAAGTTGGAAGAACTCGCAGATACAAGTCTTCAAAAATACAATGAACTCAATAAAACTGAGTTTGTCCTCGATGATAAAGCGGCTTTTATACAATATTCTGGTGGTGATGCCCGCAAATTAATTAACTCGATTGAATTGGTTCTTAATCAGTTTAAAAATTCAAAAATTACGCACATCACCAATGATGAGGTTTTGTCGGTTTTACAAGAAAACATGGCGCTTTATGACAAAAATGGAGAGCAACATTATGATATAATTTCGGCTTTCATTAAGTCGATTCGTGGGAGCGATCCGAATGCGGCGGTCTATTGGTTGGCGAGGATGTTGGTTGGTGGCGAAGATATTAAATTCATAGCGCGTCGATTGGTAATTTTGGCGTCCGAAGATATTGGTCTTGCGAATCCAAATGCCTTGGTGGTGGCGAATAATTGTTTCCAAGCGATTAATGTTATTGGAAATCCTGAAGCACGAATTATCCTTAGCGAAACGGCAATTTATCTGGCGGTTTCCCCAAAAAGTAATTCGGCGTATATGGCGATTAATGAAGCGATGGCTTTGGTCAAAAAAACTGGAAATCTTGCGGTGCCATTACACCTTAGAAATGCTCCAACCAAATTGATGAAGGATATGAATTACGGAAAAGACTATCAATACGCCCATTCTCACGAAGGTAATTTTGTGGATCAAGAGTTTTTGCCGGAAGATATTTCGGGATTGCAATTTTATCAACCTGGACAAAATTCAACTGAGCAAAAAATTAAAGATCAGCTCAATAAAAAGTGGGGAAGTCGCTACACCTAGCTTTTAGATTTTTTTAAATATAAATAAACGCTTCATCTATAGTAGTTTTAAAATTATTATAAATGAAGCATTTTCCGTTTTTAATTAAATCATTTCTTAAGCTTCATTATTCTCATTTTTATGGTTTTCTGTTTTGGTTTCCACCATTTTAGAAATGATTTTTTTAAGCCTTTGGAATAAGAACGAACTTAATAACAACAATACGCCAAGTAGGATAAATGCGACAATTCTTGATACGTTATCTAACTGCCACACATCATACAGATATAGTTTTGCAATCGTGATGCCTATCAATACAAAACCAATTTTGTTGATTTCAGACTTTGATTTTTGTAATCCATAATAGATAAAACTTGCTGCTAAAACTGTCCAAATAATTGGTAAATAAAGTACGATAAAATGACTTTGTAGCCACGCATAATTTTTGAGGTGATTCAGTTTTAGTAAAATATAAATATGGTAAAATTCAAAACTTATCAAATACACTAATACTAAACCTATTGCCCAATACGCTAATTTTTCGCTCATGAAATTCGTTTTAGGAATAATACCAATTAAACAATGTAAAACAGGAATCCAATACAATAGATAGACTAGATAAAAAATTTTGCTGACCTCGTATTTAAAAATACTGTAATTAATATCTGTCACCGAAACATGGATGAGTGCAAACAAAAATAAAAGGCCAATTAAAATGTTGACAAATGCTGGTTGAAAGTTGAGTTTTTGTCGTAAAACTAACATGACGAACAAATAATAAATCGTGTAAACAAGGATAATACAATAGATGAATGTGTCCGACTGATTTTGGATGTGATACCAAATCTCAAACGAAATCGAAAAATAAATGACAATATAACTTAGTCCCGCAAAAAATTTCACATATTGAAATCTGCTTTTTTTAAGAACATCTTCGCTAAGGTTTTTAATGTAAAATAAATTGAACAAAAACGACGCAATGACAACCAGGCTTGTCAGAAAAATTGGATTGAAAGCTATCGCTAATCGTGTTTCTGAAAAATAATTGCTCCACGTATAGATTTGCGAAACAATCAATATAGGAAATAAAATATTAAAATATTGTTTGAAAATTTTTTGTCCCGTTTTTTTCCAGATAAATAAAAGTAAACTCGCCTCGATCGCCCAAATTATCGTCACAAAATAAGTCTCTAATTCTAGGGCGACAGCTATTGTAACAAGACTTATGGCGATGCTGTTAAATATTGCAAAATTCAAATTTTTAGAAGTCGTTTTCTTATCTCTAAAAATCAGTAATGCGTTAATGATTGCAAAACCAATTGGAAGTAGACTAAATCCTTTAATATTCTCGCTCCACAGCACATAGACTCCTCCTAAGACAGCAAAAATATTGATGAAAATTAAAAGTAATATTTCGGCAGTAGAAATAATTTTTGTTTTAAAATAATTTTGTAACGCAAAAGCATAAAATATCAAATACGATAATATAATAAAATAAAAGATCTTCGTACTTGGCGCGTCAATTATCCACGTTAAAAAATAAATGGAAGTGAAGGAAAAGGCGAGCCAGCCCAGACTTTTCCAATTTCTAAGGAAAGCAATAACAAGCATTCCGATGTTGAGAATACTTAAGTAACTGAATAAAAATAGATAATTACTTTGTCCAGTACTAACTAAAATCGGTGCTAAAAAACCGCCAATTAATGCGACTGTATTTAAGACTTCACTTTTATAAAAATTAGCAAGAACAACAGAAGCTAGCGTGATGACTGCCAATATCCCAAATGCGACATTTTGCGAAAACATGCCATATTCTTGAAAAGCAATTGTGATTGTCAAATAAAAAACGCTGATGCCACCACCTGTAATAATTGATCCGAAATTTGAATAATTTTTTCTGAGCCAATGCCCGATGCCTAAAAGGATTCCGCCAGTTATCATCCCGATAGCAACGCGTCCCGATTCACCAATCCAATTGCGATCGATAGCATATTTTACAAAATAACCGATACCTAAAACTAATGTAAAAATACCAATAACACTTAATGCATTTTGTTTTAAAAATGACATGAGTTGCTCTAGTTTTCCTTCAAAAACATTGGGCTTTTTTGGAATTATTTTCTCCTCAAGACTAGGTTTAGGAGGTTCAGGTTTAACAACAAACTCTGGTTGTAAAGTTGTTGTTTGGGTTTCGATTGGTTGTTGCTCTGGCTTTACTTCCTGAGGAATAACGCGTTTTTCAAAAGGAAGATTGAGGTTCGCATTTTGACCTTTTAGTTGCGAAACTTCTTCTTCAAGCTCTTTTATTCGTCCATTAAAATGGTAATAAATCCAAATTACGATGATGATAAAAAATAGGAGTAATAATTCCATTTGTTTTAATATTACTCAAATATATCAATTTTCGTTAAAGTAGATTTTGTATTAAGAACAAAGAACAAAGACCAAAGAACAAAGAACAAAGAACCAAGAATAAAGAACAAAGAACTAAAAACTAAATCTTTAACTTTCCAAAAGATATTCGTTATAATTTCCTAGGAAATCGACTTTTGTTCCAAGTGCTTTTAGTTCTTCTAAAGCATTTTCGTGAAGAATAGGATGCCAATCGCCAACAATATTTAAGAAGAAGAAATAGTTGCCCAAACCAGTTTTTAAAGTTCTAGATTCTATTTTGCTAAGGTTCATGTTGCGCCAAGCAAAAACAGAAAGTACCTGATGCAATCCTCCTGCATGATCTTCGGGTAAGCTAACAAGCAATCCAGATTTTCGACCAATATTCTCTAAACTCGAGTTGTCGTAGGAGTTTTTGGATTTAGAAATGATGATAAAACGCGTATGATTTTGTTCAAAATCGTGGATGTTACGTTGGATGATTTCTAAATCATAAAGCTTTGCAGCAAACTGATTAGCAACTGCCGCAAGTTTTCTGTCTTGGTTTTTAGAAACATGATTTGCTGCTGCCGCAGTTGATGAAAAATCTTGCTTTGGAATATATTTATAATGCTGATCCAAATAATGGAAACTCTGCGCTAAAGCTTGCGAATGCGAATATATTTTTTCTAAACGAGCATCATTACATTGTGATTTATGAATCATGAGATGATGTGCAATCGGCATGACAGCTTCGGCTTCTATTTGGATTTGAGGTGTTTTATATGGGTAATCCAAGGTCATAGAAACTGTACCTTCAATCGAGTTTTCTAACGGGACAACGGCTTTGTCAACGATTCCGTCTTCAACCGCCTTGAAGCAATCCAAAATACTAACCTGCGGAATTTTAGTTTCTGTCGGAAAAAGCTGCGTTGTTGCCAATTGCGTGAAAGAGGCTTCTGGACCTAAGAATGCGATTTTCATATAACAAATCTAAATGTAAAATTATTTTTTTCAAAATGTTCACACTAGAAAAAGCCCGTTTCCAAACTTAAAGCGGCAGATTGATATCCGTTGATTTTGTCAGGTTGTATAATTTTTGCTCTTTTTAGAAGATCCTCCGTAATTAAAATGTCATCACGATTGACTTTAATTTTATTAAGAAAAACTAGCGCATTGTTTTCTAATGTTAATATTTGCTTAGCTTCTTTGATGTTAAGTTTTGGGATAAAAACTTTCTCTTTTCAAGGTTATATCTAAAATTCCATTTTGTGTTAAATCGTCAAGAATTGGTCGGTTTTCAATTTTTGATTTATAGACGTTTATTTTTTCGATTTTGTTAGGATCTAGATCATGTATGAAAAAAACGATCGACAATAACATTATCAACAATAATAATTGGTGTATTTTGTGGAACAGCAGTGTGAGCGTGGCTTAAAATGTTTATACAAAAAAGTGAAATCCAAAATAATTTTTTCACGTCTTGTTTTTAGCAATTATTGTTCCGTCCATCTTTCTTCGATTAACTCCATAAGAAATTCTGGACATTTAATAATTTTATTATTTTCGGCATTCAGAAAGAATAGAGTAGTGCGGGCTTCTGTAATTTTTTCATCATTTTCATTATATATTTCGTAATCAAAGATGATTCTTACGCCAGGTTTTGTTTTAACATAAGTTTTAATATTCAAAACTTGGTCATATAACGCAGGTTTTATATATTTGATTTGATATTCCGACACGGGAAGAAAAATACCTTTCTTTTCGATCTCATCATAAGATATTCCAAGTGAACGAAATAGCTCTACTCGGGCTACTTCTAAGTAGGTAGCATAATTACCATAGTAGACATATTTCATAGGATCGGTTTCGGCGTAACGTACTCTTATTGAGGTTGTTGTGTGTATCATTTTAAGCGATTATTAATACATACAAATATATTTTTTAATAAGCAATAGAGCAAAAATTTTTTTTATTAAATTATAATTAGATATTTGTCACCCCTATGAAAATTAGTGGTCTAACCTGGAAAAAGCAGCAAGAAAAATGGATGAAAATTTAGTTTTGATATGGGAAAAATGTCTTCAGTTCATGCGAGATAATCTCAATGCTGCCGAGGATCATTCGGACCTTAAAAAATTAGAAAACTCTTTTGATTTATTATTTGATAAAGTTAAACCATTATCTCTAGTTAATCATAATTTGACTTTATTAGTTCCTAGTGACTTTTATAAAGAATATATCGAAGACAATTATTTGTCTTTGCTATCTGCTGCGCTTAAAAAATACATTGGTAAAGGAGTTAAGCTTTGGTATTCTGTTATGGAAAACAAACCAGTTGGTAAAGAAGCTCCAATTACTGTTAATGTAAAAGGTAATAGTACACAAACGCCTAAAATCCAGGAAGCTTTACCAATCCAAAAAGAAACGAACATTAATCCGTTCGTGGTTCCAGGTATCAAAAAAGTTAATATAGAATCTAACCTAAAAGCAGATTTATCGTTTGATAATTTTGTAGAAGGCGAGAGTAATAAATTGGCTGCGACGGTTGGTAAAACTATTGCTAAACGTCCTGGTGCGACGGCTTTTAACCCATTGTTTGTACATGGTGGTTATGGTGTTGGTAAGACGCACTTAGCGCAAGCTATCGGTCTAGAAGTTAAAAATTCTTGTCCAGATAAAGTAGTTTTGTATCAATCTTCTGAGAAATTTATTCAAGATTTTATTAAGGCGGCGAAATCTCAAAACAAAACAGATTTCCAAAACTATTATCAGTTAGTTGATGTTTTAATAATTGATGATATTCAGTTTTTATCGGGAAAAGCAGCAACACAAGATAGTTTCTTCCATATTTTCGATTATCTACATCAAAACGGAAAACAGATTATTTTGACGTCTGATAAAGCTCCTTCTGATATTATGGATATTCAGGAGCGTATCGTTTCTCGTTTTAAATGGGGTTTAACAGCAGAAATTAAATCGCCTAACTTCGAGACACGTCGTCAAATTATCGTTGATAAACTAAGTCGTGACGGTATCGTTTTAACAGATGATATGCTAGATTTCTTAGCAACAGAAGTTAAAACCAACGTTCGTGAGTTGATGGGCGTTATCAATTCGGTGATTGCTTACTCAACAGTTTATAAATCAGATTTAAGTTTAGAATTACTTAAAGAAACGATTAACAAAATCGCGACGACTCAGAAGAAAACGATCAATATTCCATATATTCAAGAAGTGGTTTGCGAATATTTCGGGATCAACAGAGAGTTGTTGTTGTCAAAATCTAGAAAAAGAGAAGTGGCTTTACCAAGACAGTTAGCCATGTATTTTGCAAAAGAATTGACCAATTCTACGTATACAAAAATCGGTGAAGAAATGGGCGGAAAAGACCATTCGACCGTAATCTACGCTTGTGACACGATTCGTGATGTTTCGAAAATAGATAAAGAAATCAAAAAATATATCAAAGATTTGAAAGAGCGTATCAATCATTAATCAATGATAAATAATATAGAAAAGGCTTTAATTTATTTTAAAGCCTTTTCTTTTTTTAATAAATTCACAACATGAAAATTTTAATGCTTTGTTTAGGGAATATCTGTCGTAGTCCATTGGCAGAAGGAATATTAAGAAGTAAATTATCCTCTGACTTTGAGGTTGATAGCGCCGGAACAATCTCGATGCACGAAGGTGAAAAAGCGGATAAGCGTTCTATAAAAGTGGCTGCTAATCACCATGTCGATATTAACGAACATCGCTCGCGCCCGATTACTGCTAAAGATTTTGAAAATTTCGATAGAATCTATTGTATGGATTTGCATAATCTTGAAGATGCATTATCAATGGCGAAAAATGATGAACAACGTGCAAAAGTTAGTTTAATTTTGGATGTTCTTAATTCTGGAAAAAGCAATGAAGTTCCCGATCCTTATTGGGGCGATTTATCCGATTTTGAAAAGGTTTATCAAATGTTGGATGAAGCCTGCGATGTGATTGCAAAGGAAATTAATTTTAATTCAAAAACAATCTAAGATGTTGTATTTGTTACCAGCGTATTTGTCAGAAAATTCGCCGTTTGATTATTTTGCGCCAACCATTCGTGAGATTATTATGAATGTCGATCATTTTTTTGTAGAGAATGAAAAAACAGCAAGACGTGTTATTAAATTTTTTGCGCCTGAAAAAAAACAATCCGAATTAAAATTATATTTACTTGACAAATATTCTGAAGCTTCGGATCTCAAAGAAGCACAAGACTTGATGAAGTCGGATGTGGATTTTGGGGTGTTGTCAGAAGCGGGCTTGCCGTGCATTGGTGATCCCGGAAATATTATGGTGAAGTGGTCGCATCAACACAACATAAAAGTTGTTCCAGTTAATGGACCTAGTTCTTTTGTTTTGGCTTTGGTAGCGAGTGGTTTTAACGGACAACAATTTAGTTTTAGTGGATATTTGGCGATCGATAAGCAAGAAAAGAAAAAGCAAATTCAGTATTTAGAAAGTTTGATGCACAAGACTGGTTTTACTCAAATTTTTATGGAAACGCCTTATCGTAATAACCAAATGTTGGAGGATTTAATTAAGTATTTACAACCAAATACTCAGCTGTGTATCGCGGCAAACATCAACGATCCTGAGCACGAATTTATCAAAACAAAATCTGCTAAAGATTGGTCAAAATCTAAACCAGAATTACATAAAATCCCAGCCGTTTTTTTAATCGGAAAATAATAAAATACCAAACACAAATACTATGAAAACCACATTTCCATTTTATCTAAAACTCTCGAGTGTGCTTGTAAGTATAGTGATTTTAGGTTTTTTAGCTAAACTTGGCGAACGCATTATTGTACCGATGATTTTGGGTTTGTTATTCTCAATTTTGTTAACGCCCACTAGTCGTTTTTTAGAAAAGAAATTAAGGTTTTCTAGGAGTATGTCATCAATATTTGTTAGCATTTTAGCAATGTTAGCGATTTCGGGTGTTGTTTATATTATGGCGGTTCAGATTGGTAAGTTGTCCGAAGATTGGCCAGCTTTCCAAAAGCAAATTACAGATCTGTTTGATCAGTTGCAGAGTTGGTTTTACAACACATTTGGCGTTAAACGTAGTGAGCAATTAACATATATTAATGATACTGCCAAAAAAAGCATTAGTACAGGGACGGCTATTTTGGAAAAGATTGTCAGCTCGGTGTCTTATGTCTTGATGATATCAGCGTTTACATTTTTGTTCACTTTATTTTTCTTGTTGTATAGGACTCGATTAGTTCATTTTTTAGTATTAAGTTTTAGCAAAGACGAACATAAAAATGTTGTGTACGAAGTTGTTGAAAATATTCAATTTATGGTAAAAAAATATCTAGTAGGTTTGTTTTTACAAATGATAATAGTGATAATTTTGTCCTTTATTGCTTATACAATTATTGGGATTAAATACAATGTCATGTTAGCAGTATTGACGGGCGTTTTCAATATTTTACCATACATCGGCATTTTTACGGCTTTGCTTATTGGCGTTCTCATCACATTTGCAACATCAAGTTTGTCGAGTGTATTATTCTTGGTGATTTCTATAGTTGTAATCCATGCGATAGATGGCAATATTATTATGCCAAAAGTTGTCGGTTCTAAAGTCAAGATTAATTCACTTATTGTGATTATTGGTTTGGTAGTTGGAGAGATGCTTTGGGGGATTTCGGGGATGTTGTTAACGATTCCGATTCTTGCCATTGCAAAAATTGTATTTGACCGTATCGACAATACCAAAGCTTGGGGTTATCTAATGGGCGAAGATCACGATGATGAAACCGAAAAATAATAATTATAATCTCAGAATATTCTGAGATTTTTTATTTGTGAAATCTTTGTAAAACATTTAACCTTTGTTAACGTAAGACTTGCACCAACTTTGCAAATACTATTATTATAAAACACAGTATCATGTTAAATAAAAAAGTAGCCGGTCTTTGGATCGATGGGAGAAAAGCAATTGTTGTAAGTAATCACAATGCCGAAACTATTTCTGATTTTGAAGTAAAAGGAAATCTAAAAGTTGAAGTACAAGTCGGGAATTCTAACGAACATACTGCTAATAATGTTGAAAAAACCAACAGAATAAAATTCTATAAAGAAATAGAAAAAGAAATCACCAACAGTACAGAGCTTTATATTACTGGTCCTGGCACTGCGCAAGAAGAACTTAGAAACTACCTTTTAGAAACGCCTCAATACAAAAATCTAAAGATAACTTTAGGCACAGATTCGCAGCTTAACGATGCAGAAGTTCTTAATGAAGTTAAAAGTCACTACGGTGTCTAAGTCATTTATATCAAATTAAATTTTTCAATATTAAACCATTCGTAAGAGTGGTTTTTTTGTTTTTGTAGGATTATATTTTAAATGAAATTAACACTTTCTAATCGCTTTTCAATCGTTGTGTTGATGGCTTTTTTTGTACTTTTGTTAAAACTGAAAAGTAGAAAATTATGATCTCTAAAAAGTATCTCCAGAATTTACAAAACGAATTACAAAATATCGATAACGAAGGTCTCTTTAAAAGAGAACGTATTATCACCTCACAACAATCTGCGGAGATTGAAGCTAATGGAAAAAAACTTCTTAATTTCTGTGCCAACAATTATTTAGGATTATCTAACCATCCAGAAGTGATGAAGGCGTCGCAAGACATGATTGCATCACATGGTTATGGGATGTCTTCGGTTAGATTTATTTGTGGAACGCAAGATATTCATAAAGAGTTAGAAGCTAAAATTTCTAAATTTTTAGGACTTGAAGACACTATTCTTTATGCTGCATGTTTCGATGCTAATGGCGGGGTTTTCGAACCATTATTCTCGGACGAAGATGCAATTATTTCGGATGAGCTTAACCACGCATCAATTATTGATGGTGTTAGATTGTGTAAAGCTGCTAGATACCGTTATAAAAACAACAATATGGAAGATCTAGAAGCACAATTAATTGAGGCTTCGAAGAAAAATCATAGATTCAAAATCATCGTTACTGACGGGGTTTTCTCGATGGATGGTATTGTTGCTGACCTTAAAGGTGTTTGTGATTTAGCAGATAAATATGATGCTTTAGTAATGGTTGACGACTCTCACGCGACAGGATTTATTGGTAAAACAGGTCGTGGAACGCACGAAGCTAACGACGTTATGGGTAGAGTAGACATCATTACATCAACTTTAGGAAAAGCTTTAGGTGGTGCTTTAGGTGGATTTACTTCTGGTAAAAAAGAAATCATCGATATGTTACGTCAACGTTCTAGACCTTATTTGTTCTCAAATTCTTTGGCGCCAGGTATTGTTGGTGCTGCGATGAAGGTTTTGGATATGATTTCTGATGATACATCTTTGCGCGATAAAGTAATGGACAACGCAGAATATTTTAGCACCGAAATGAAAGCTAAAGGTTTCGATATTCCTGATGGTGACGCTGCAATTGTTCCTGTAATGTTGTATGATGCGCCACTTTCTCAAAAAATGGCGGAAATGCTTATGGATGAAGGTATTTATGTAATCGGATTCTTCTATCCAGTTGTTCCAAAAGGTAAAGCGAGAATTAGAGTTCAGCTTTCTGCAGCGCACACTAGAGAGCATTTGGATAAAGCGATTACTGCTTTCGAAAAAGTTGGAAAAGAATTAGGTGTTATCTAATTTAAAAATATTAAAATACAATTAAAATCCTACATCAACTGTAGAATTTTTTATTTATTGGCAGTAATCTTGCAAATTGTTTGATGTTTTTAATATTTAATAAAAATGAAGAAAGTAGGCCTTGGATTTTTTGCAGTTTTAGTGTTGTCGATGTTGACAAGTTGTGAAGCAGTAAGTACCGTTTTTAAAGCCGGAATGTGGTGGGCTTTTATCTTAATGTTCGCAGGTATTGCCTTAATTATTTGGATCTTATCCAAATTTATGGGAGGAAAGAAGTAACAATTATAAAAAGAAATCCGATGATTAATCATCGGATTTTATATTTATTTTTCGTCGGCAGATGGTCCGTAGATTCCTGGTAGAGGAAGATCTAGCATTCTCATATAGACTGTCAATTGTCCTCTGTGGTGGATCAGGTGATTGGTGATAATGTAACGTACCGCACCTATTCTCGGCAACTGAGAGATAACATTATCGCCAGCTTTCAAAGTCCAATCTTGTAACCAAAAGGCTTCATCTTTAGAATTAACAAAATCAATATTCTTTTGTAGATTCTCATCCAACATTGCTTTTAGCTCATCAAGATTATAATTTCCCATTGGTTTATAATCTACATGAAAATCGAAAACATCTTTATCCGCAGCACCAGCAACCCAAGAATGTAATTCTACAATGTGGATAGCCAATTCTCCAACTGACATCGATTTTTCGTGAGGTTTCCAAGTCCAGTGATCTTGGTTCAGGTTATTGAGAATACGTTTTGTATTGTTAGTCTCGTGTTTTAGTTCCGCTATAATTCCGTCTTTAATGCTCATTTTTATAGGATTATATAAAATTATTTTTTTAAATTTTCCAAAACTTCGCTTAGATCATTATAACCACCGCCATTGTACACGTCAGTTAAACCTTCTGCTTTAAAGTATTCTGCAGCTTTTCCACTTCTGTTTCCGCTTCTACAAAAGAAAATTTTTGTTCCGCTAAGGTTTAGGATTTCTTGTTTACGATCCTCAAGCTCGCCAAGTGGAATATTTTGTGCTTCCTCGATGTGTCCATCCATTTCTAATTCCATTGGTTCGCGAACATCGATTAGGTGATAATTACCAGCTAATAATACATCTTCTATAGCCATTTTATTTAATTTTTTTGATTCTAAACAAAACTACAACTTAATTTTTGGATTCATCTTTTTAGAAATTATAAATTTTATTTAAAATTACTATACTTTTTATTAATGCTTTAGAAAACTTAATTTTGCAATCGTGAATTTATCCGAAAAACTGACGAGATTAATTAAAGATAAAGCCAAGAAATTTGGCTTTCAGTCTTGTGGTATTTCAAAGTCAGAATTTTTGGAAGAAGAAGCGCCAAAGTTGGAAGCTTGGTTGAAAAATAATTTCCATGGCGAGATGAAGTATATGGAAAATTATTTTGACAAACGTCTCGATCCACGATTGTTGGTAGAAGGTTCGCGATCTGTTATTTCGCTCAGTTACAACTATTTTCCGAAGCAAGATATTTTTAAAGATAAATTACAAAAGATTTCAAAATACGCTTATGGTGAAGATTATCATGAAGTTATAAAAGATATTTTACGAGAAATGATTTCGGAACTTCAAGACGAAATTGGAGAATTTAGTTTTCGTGTCTTTGTAGATTCCGCGCCAGTTCTGGAACGTGCTTGGGCAAAAAAGTCCGGTATTGGCTGGGTTGGTAAAAACGCGAATATCATCACAAAACAAAGTGGATCTTTCTTTTTTTTAGCGGAGATTATTTGCGATTTAGATTTAGAATATGATCATGCAACAACCGATCATTGCGGCACTTGTAGAAAATGCATCGATGCTTGCCCAACAGATGCAATTGTCAGTGATAAATTAATTGACGGCTCCAAATGTATTTCTTATGCAACCATCGAATTAAAGGAAGAAATCCCTGATTCGTTCAAAAATAAAATGGAAAATTGGATGTTCGGTTGCGACATTTGTCAAGATGTTTGTCCTTGGAATCGTTTTTCGGCACCGACATTAGAAGAGAAATTCCACCCGAATGAAGCCTTACAAAACTTCACCAAAACGGAGTGGAAAGAAATGACCCAAGAGATTTTTTCTTCGGTTTTCAGAAAGTCACCGGTTAAAAGAACCAAATTTGCGGGTCTTAAGCGCAATTTGGATTTCCTGTCAGATTAATATTTTTTCTGAAATCTTTTTGGCGCTACTTTAACTCGGAATTTGAATCGACGGTTGTTTTTCTGATTTTTTTGCATAAATATTTGCTTGATTGGTTTCCTAAATTTAATGAAAAGCTTTTAATATCAGTTAATTCCGATGTTAATTTTTTGTTTCAATCATCTTAAATTTTATCCTATATTTAATTTTTAATTTAAATAATTGATGAAAAAAGTACTTTTTAGTATTCTTAAGATGATAGGCATTATTATCGGAATCGTTTTGTTGTATGTAATTGTTGCGTATTTTCTACCGATGATTCCTGTTAACGCCGAACAAACCAACGATCCCAAAACCATAGAAGCATATATTTTGACCAACGGTGTACACACCGATATTGTGGTGCCGACCAAAACAGAACAAATGGATTGGAGTACCAAAATTTTGTATGCTAATACCAAAGGAAAGCAAACAGATTTCAAATACACCTCGTTTGGTTGGGGAGACAAAGGCTTTTATTTGGACACGCCGACTTGGGCGGATCTTAAATTTTCAACAGCTTTTAATGCCGCATTTTGGTTGAGCGACTCGGCGATGCACGTTACTTTTTATAACCAAATGAAAGAAGGCGACGATTGCAAAAAAATTATGTTGACCGAAAAGCAATATCAAAGCCTTATTAAGTTTATCGATGCGCGATTTGATTATGATTCTAACGGAAATTATGTCTTGATTCCGACAGATGCAGTTTACGGAAATAATGATGCATTCTACGATGCAAAAGGCAGTTATAGCTTTTTGTATACTTGCAATACATGGGCAAATAATGCGCTAAAAGCCGCTGGACAAAAGGCTGCAATTTGGTCGCCATCAGATTTCGGAATTTTCCAACATTATAAATAGAATGAGGACGCTTTGTTTCGTGTTTTTATTGGTGTCATTTTTTAGTTGTTCAAAAGAAATTTTAGAACAGAAAAAATTGATGATTACAGATCAAACTTCCATTAAACAAGAGAAACCAGAACTCGATTTAGAAAAAACAAAACTAAAAGCCGACAAAGCTTTAGCTTTTTGCAAAGAGCAAAATTTTAATACAGATTTTTGCATTCTTATCGATATGAGTTTGCATTCGGGTGTTAAAAGATTCCTCGTTTATGATTTCAAAAAACAAGAGATAACCAATCAATATCTTGTCGGTCACGGTTGTGGCGATGCATCTTGGAGTGCTGACGAGACCAAAGACAATCCCACATTCAGCAATGTTGAGGACAGCCATCGCACGTCGTTGGGCAAGTACAAATTGGGCGCGCGTGGTTACAGCAACTGGGGCGTCAATACCAAATATTTGATGCACGGTTTGGAGGACTCCAACAGCAATGCGGTCAAGCGAATTATCGTGTTCCATTCGTGGGAGAAGATGAGCGACGAAGAGGTTTTTCCGAAAGGTTCGCCCGAAGGTTGGGGCTGTCCAACGATTTCTAACAACTCATTTCGTGAAATCGATCCACAACTTAAAGCCTCCAAAAAGCCAGTTTTGATGTGGATTTACAATTAGTTTAATTTTTATTTTTGCGGACAATTCGGGCTATTCAGGGGTTTCGTCTTCAGAAAGCTCCGCTTTTCCAACGCCTTTTCTTCAGACCGCTCCTTTCAGTCGCGCCCTTACTATCCCGGCCGCAATTTCGGATTCGTTGAGGATTTTGGTTTTTTAGTTTTATTTCCATCGAAAAGCTTAGAGTCTGTTTATATTTTATTGCTAAAATTTTTATAGACAATTTGAGATGGATTTTTTGCTTCATATTTGAAGATTTATCGGGATAAATCAAAAATATGAAGTGAGAAATAGGCTCAAAGAGGCATGAAAATTTAGCAAATAAGGTTGGAACGCTTCAAAAAAAAGTTTTGGTAAAATTTTAAGCAGGCTCTTATTTTTTCTATCCAAAAAGATGATAAAATTCACTAAATTTGCATCTTGTAAATTACAAAGACAAGAGTTGAGAGCCAAGAACTAAGTTGAAAAACTTTAAACCTAAAACTCAAAACTCCAAAACTTGAATAAATATGACTTCACAAGAAATACGCCAGCAATTTTTAGACTTTTTCAAAAGCAAAGAGCACCTTATTGTGCCTTCTGCGCCAATTGTTTTGAAAGATGATCCTACTTTGATGTTCTCCAATTCGGGGATGACGCAGTTCAAGGATTATTTTTTAGGGTATAAAGAGCCAAAAGCTTCAAGAATTGCTGATACACAAAAATGTTTAAGAGTTTCAGGAAAGCACAACGATTTGGACGATGTTGGTCGTGATACCTATCACCACACAATGTTCGAAATGTTGGGCAACTGGTCTTTTGGCGATTATTTCAAAAAAGAAGCCATCGATTGGGCTTGGGAATTGTTGACAAAAGTTTATGGAATTCCAAAGGAAAATCTTTACGTAACTATTTTTGAAGGCGACGAAAAAGAAAATCTTGCAAGAGATACCGAAGCTTACGATTTCTGGAAAGCGCATATCGACGAAAGCCGAATTATCAATGGAAACAAAAAAGATAATTTTTGGGAAATGGGCGCGAGTGGACCATGTGGACCATGTTCAGAAATTCATGTGGATCTAAGAACACCAGAAGAAAAAGCCAAAGTTTCGGGATTGGAATTGGTAAACAACGACCATCCGCAAGTTGTAGAAATTTGGAATCTCGTTTTCATGCAATACAACCGTAAAGCAGACGGAAGTTTAGAAAATCTTCCAGCAAAACACATCGATACCGGAATGGGTTTCGAACGTCTTTGTATGGCTTTACAACATAAAGAATCCAATTATGACACTGATGTTTTCACACCTTTAATTGCGAAGGTTGAAGAACTTTCAGGGAAAAAATATACAGGAATTTTAACTGACGAAAAAGACATCGCAATCCGTGTTGTGGTGGATCATATTCGTGCAGTTTCGTTTGCAATTGCCGATGGACAGCTGCCTTCTAACAACGGAGCGGGTTATGTTATCCGTAGAATTTTGAGAAGAGGAATTTCTTATGCTTATCGTTTTTTAGGCATGAAAGAAGCTTTCCTTCATCAGTTGGTTGATGTTTTGAAAAACCAAATGGGCGCAACTTTCCCAGAAATCGTGAAGCAAGAAACCTTGGTGACAGAAGTTATTAAAGAAGAAGAAATTTCTTTCTTAAGAACGATTGAAAACGGTTTGGTAAGAGTACAAAAACTAATTGAACAAACGATTTCAAAAGGAGAAAAAGTACTTCCAAGCGAAGAAGTTTTCGAATTGTACGATACTTACGGTTTTCCAGATGATTTAACGAGAATTATCGCAGAAGAAAAAGGTTTGACGATTGATGAGGCAGGTTTCGAAGCTGAATTGCAAAAGCAAAAACAACGTTCGAAAAAAGATTCGGCAGCGAAAGTTTATGATTGGGTTGTTTTAGAAGAAAAGCCAGAAACTTTCGTTGGTTACGACAAAACAGAAAACGAAGTTGTCATCACGCGCTATAGAAAAATCGAAAATAAAGACGGCGAGTTTTATCAAATCGTTTTAGACAATACGCCTTTCTATCCAGAAGGAGGTGGACAAGTTGGCGACAAAGGAACTATCGAAAATGCGGTTGAAAACATCGAAGTTTTAGAAACTAAAAAAGAAAATAATTTAATTATTTCTTTAATTAAAGAACTTCCGAAAGACGTTTCTGCAGTTTTCTATGCGAAAGTAAATTCGGCTGATAGAAGAAATTCTCAAGGAAATCACTCGGGTACACACTTATTGCATGAAGCTTTGAGAGACGTTTTGGGAACGCATGTTGAGCAAAAAGGTTCTTATGTTGGTCCAGATTATTTGCGTTTCGACTTCTCGCATTTCAGTAAAATGAATGAGGAAGAATTGGCTCTGGTTGAGGAAAAAGTAAATGCTAAAATCAAAGAAAATATTGCGCTTCAAGAGTTCAGAAATATCCCAATTCAGGAAGCTTTGGATAAAGGCGCAATGGCTTTATTTGGTGAAAAATATGGCGATAATGTTAGAATGATTCAGTTTGGAAGTTCGAAAGAACTTTGTGGTGGAACGCACGTGAAATCAACTGGCGAAATCGGACGTTTTAAATTGATTTCAGAAGCTTCTGCAGCAGCTGGAATTAGAAGAATTGAAGCTGTTTCTGGCGACAAAGCGCAAGAATATTATCAGTCTTTAGAAAATCAGATTTCCGAGCTTTCTCAATTATTGAAATCAAAAGATGTTTTGAAATCTGTTGAGAAATTAATGGAAGAAAATCACCTTTTAAAAGTTGAATTAGACGCTTTCAAAAAAGAAAAAGCAAAAGGCGAAATCTCCGATTGGAAAAACGCTTACGAACAAAAAGGCGACAAACAATTATTAGTAAAGAAAACCTCTTTGGACGCTGCTTCTGTAAAAGACATCGTTTTCGAATTGAAACGTGAAATTCCAAATTCTGTAACGATTATCCTTTCTGACGCTGACGGAAAACCAATGATAACTGTTGGTGTTTCAGCAGATTTGGAATCAAATTACCAAGCTGGAACGATTGTAAAAGATTTGGCAAAAGAAATCCAAGGCGGCGGTGGCGGAAATCCGGGTTTTGCGACTGCTGGTGGAAAGAATTTGGATGGATTGGAAAATGCGTATCAGAAGGCTTTAGGATTGTAAGATAGTCTAAAAGCTTATTAAAAATAAAGAATCGGGAGCAACAAAGTTGCTCCCGATTTTGCTTTTCAGTGAACTGAAAAAAGGTTAAATATATTGATGATTTTTAGCGTTTTTTAATCTTAAGAAAAGAAAAAGTAACAGATCATTCGACTTCCAAAAGAAAACGATAAAGCAAGTAGAAGTTTTCCAATGAATTTGATTTTAAAATACATTTGTAAGTTAGATTGAAATACTGAAATCTATGATAAAGTTGCGTGTTCAAAGGCAGACATAGAGATTTTACAAATGAAAATTATTGTCGAATGATTGTTACAGTTTCCTTTTTCAAACAATACAAATCACCTACTTGCTCTTATTTTGCCATTCTGTATGGGAAGTAGTTAACCACTTTGTCCATAAGATTATTCATTAGTTTGTCAGTTTCATCGATTAGAGAATATTTAGAACCAGCATTCTCGTCCAATTTCCAAACCCAATCGCCAGAAGCACCGTCGAATAAGGTAATTTTGATGATACCTGATTTACTTTCTTTGTTGTTCATTTTTTGCACATAATCTCCAGCGATAACAGCGTCAACTCCTAATGCTTTCGCAATTTCTTCTTTGCTCGTTGTATAGAGTGTCGACATAATGCCGCTATTTTTTAGTTTAAGATTAGTTGTGCTAATATCTTGAAATTCAATAGAGTAACTATTTTGATTTCTTAACAAAAATTTGTAAAGACTTTCTTGTACTTTTTCTTCTATTTCTTTTTCGTTGCGGACACGTTCTTTTTTACTGGTAATTTGTTTTTTGTTTTCACCTTCTATGTCAACAGAAAAAGGAATAATTGCTACAGTCTTATGTGCTGTAATATAGTCGTCATAACGTTTTGAAAGGAAAATATTTTTGTTTTTTGACTTATCCAAACTCGTTTGTAGATCAGTACTTTTTTGGAATAATTTTCCAGAAGTAAAAGGATCTGTACCAATAATTCCATTAGTTGCAGCACCCAAAATCATGTTTCCAAGACTAGGTTTTTTCTTTTCTTCAGGTGCTTTTGTCGTCACTGTACCAGTCGACTGAACCATCATATTACCTAGATTAGCTGTAGAACCTGCGATTTGGCTGATTGTTTTTGGTTTTTTAACCAAGCTATTAATTAAAGCTGGATTGTTATTTAGCGTAGTGACAATACTTGGATTAAGACTAAGTGCTAAAACAACATCTTCATTTTTAGTCAATAATTTTAAAAAATCTGGACTTGCATTAATTGTATTGATAATGTTCGGGTTAGCGGTTATTAAATTTAGAACTTGAGGTTCGTCAACGACTGCATCCAATAGTTTTTCATTCATGTTTAATGAATTGATTAACTGTGGATTAGCATTAATTGCATTAAGGATTTGTGGATTTTTCTTAATAGCTTTGGTAACTGCCTTTGTTGGAGGCATCGCCATTTGGGCATTAACTTGTGACGCTGCTACAAGGAGAAGCGCAGAAAGTAAAATTTTTTTCATGATGTTAAGATTTGTTTGTTAGTTATTGTTGAAATAAGGGAAATTCTTGTTGAGTCTCTTGATAACATTGACTACGGTTTTTGACATGTCGTAAATTCTGGTTTTAGAATTCTCGTTGATGTATTGCCAAAGCACTTTGTCGCTATCTTTTCCGAAGACGTTAATGGTAAATTTTGATTTGTCTTTCGGATCTAATGTTGGATCTAGGATAGAAGCCGTCGTTTGCGAAAATGTTTTTTCACGCAGGCTTACCGTATCATATTTGTGAGATAATGCATCTTTTCCAAAATCAAAGAATTGTAAATCGATCATGTCATTTAATAACATTTGGTTGATTTTAGAATTCACGATAACTTCGGCAACGGTTTTTTGTTCTTGCGTTAATCCTTTAGAAATTTGTGCAAACAAGTTTTTATCAATGCCTAAATTGTCATTAGCATAACTTGCCATAATCTCCTGATGATCGCCTTTTACAATACCATTAAGGACTTCTTTGGTGTCAGATAATCTGTACGCAAGTACTTCCAATTCTTCTGGAGTTTTATTAAGAATTGTAAAATCTTCGTCGGCTGCAATACCTAATAATTTATTAATTTTTGAACGGTTATCAATTAAAATATTTGCTGTGGCTTCGTCATTACCAAGAAGATTTGCAAGTTGGATTTTATCACCTTTTAGAAGAGACAAAATACCTTCTTTATTATTAAGTAACAAGTCCGAAGCTTTGGAAATAGCATTTTCATTAAGCCCCGTTTTTAAACCTGAAAACCAAACTTTAAGCGTTCCTGAAGGCGAATTGTCATTAAGTAAATCGCCTAACAAAGTTGTTGAATTGCCGATAATCTGAGCAAATTGTCCTATCTGGCTGAAGTTAAGTTCTGTACCAAAAAGATTTCTGTTTTGCTGTAATAAACCAGTGATAATGTTTTGGATATTTCCGCTGTTGATATTGCTGATAAAATCTTTGTTATTACTGATAAATAAACCAAGTTGCTGGATATCGATACCTTCTAATTTGTTTCCGAAAAGTTGAGTTCCGTTTTGGCTAAGATTATTAATAATCGATTCTTGATCAAGATCTATTAAACTACTAATGTTGTTTTTATCCGTTAATATTGAAGCATATTTTTGTACGTCATCTGCCGACAATTTGTTACCGATAATTTGACTGCTATTCGCTAGAGCCATATTCACCAATCCAGAATAATCACCTTTGATGATTCCTCCCAATTGGTCTTTATTTTTTAAAATTAAATTGGTATAAAATGAAGTTGACTCGTCTCCGAAACTACCTACCAATCGACCAACATTATTACCCAAAGCTTCTTGCCAAGCATTCGACGTATCTCCAGATGCTAACTTACCGATAAGCTCTTGGTTATCAATTAAAATATTTCCGAATTCGCCCAACTGATTTTTGTCCAGGACAGTTCCGAAGATATTGGCATCTTTGCTAAGTAAGGATGTCATCATACTTTTAGCATCGCCATTCATCGCATTTCGTAAAAAATCTTTGTTGTTGCCAAGTAGTTTTGCAAATTTCTGAATATCAACATTTTGTATTTGATCTCCGAAGATTTTCAAACCATTTTCTGTCAAATTAGTTACAATCATTTGTGTATCAAAAGATAAAAGCCCGGTGATAGCTTCTTTGTTTGTAAGAAGAGAAGCGTAATTTTTTGCTTCTTCTGATGGTAAAATTTCACCAATTAAAGAAGCATTGTTACTTAGTAAATCACTTGTGAAAGATGTAAAATCACCACTAACAGCTTTCGCAAAAAGATTTTTATTTTTTACAATTAAATCTGTGTAAAAATTAGAAGAAGTTGCCGGCACCATTCCTGATATGGTAGAAATGTTTTTGCTTAACATATCTTGCAAAAGATTAGAAGTATCGCCAGAAGCTAGTTTGACAATAATATCAGAATTGTTACTTAGGATTTCTCCAAATTTTCCCAACTGTGCTGCGTCTAGTGCTGTCCCAAGAATATTACTGTCTTTACTTAATAAGGAATTCAGTATTTTTTTTGGATCGCCATCGATAGTACTTTGGATAAATTCTCTATTGTTTGCAATGAGTTTTGCAAATTTTTGTACATCCGCATTTCCTATTTGATCTCCGAAAAGCTGCGCTCCACTTTGTGTTAAAGTCGAAATAATTGATTGCGTATTACCAGACAATAATCCTTTAACAGCTTCTTTATTGGTTAATAAAGCGGCATATTTTTGAGCTTCACCTAGTGGAAGTTTTTCACCAATTAAAGAAATATTATTAACTAATAAATCTGTTGTCAATGCTGTGAAGTCACCCTTCAATGCTTTACCAACTAGTTCTTTATTATTCAATATTAAATTAGAATAAAAAGACGCATTATTACCGCCAATCATGTTGGTTACTTGACCGATATTTTTGTCAAGAACATCATTTAACAAATTGCTAGTGTCACCCGTCGCTAACTTTGCAATAATACTTGCATTGTTGCTAAGCGCCGTTGTCAAAAACGAATTTTGCTCACCTGCATATTTGCTCGTAATACTCGTTACATTACTAGAAATAATATCGAACATAATCCCTTTCGTATTGCCGTCAATTACATTCTGTACAACTTTGGTGTTGTTTTGTATCAACTTGACAACTTGAGGGTTAAGGTTAAGTTCGCTGCCTAATAAGCTGGCATTATTGGAAACTAAATCACTAAATAAATTTGAGGTATCGCCTTTCGTAAGTTTAGTTATCGTTTTTGAATTTTTTGCTGCAATTTCTGCAACTTTTTGCCAATTACCTTCGGGAAGAAGAGATCCAGCAATTGACGTAATTGCGGCAATATCTCCAGATTTTAATTTTTGATAAAACTCACCAGGTTTTGTAATTGCATCTATTAAAGCATTTGGATTTTTTATAAACTTAAGCGCTTGTAGCCCAGGAATATTTCCTTTAAGCTGAGATATTGCTAAATCACTTAAAGCTTTAGAAAGGTTCTGCCAACAAGTTTTTTGATTATCGACTTCTAGGTCATACGTACAAATAAGCACGGCGTCGACATTTAACAATTTAGCTAAATATGATGGTGGATAGTCGCCTGGATGTAAGAAGTAGCCAATATCCTGAAGAAGTTTATTTGTTATTCTTATGTCTTGTAAATAGATTTCGGATTTGTAATTATCAAATACATCCCAAAACTGTTCTTGCAACAATTTACCAATCATCTGTTGATTTTCAAATTGTTGTTCAGCAATTTCTTCGGTGTAATCTAAAGGTTTGATGTACGATATCGCTGTATTAAAAGGAATAATCGCAATCTTGACATGCTCGTCGATTTCATCTTTGAGATTCTCATCAGCGTATATAACGTCATTTTGGTTAGACTTCAGTAAGGTTGCATACTTGCTTGCAATACTAATAACTGATGTAATCTGGCCAAGTTGAGCGTTAACTAGTGTCATGGGAAATAACGTCACCCCAAACAGGAGGAGAATTGAACATTTTCTTCTCAGCATAATTTTAGTTTTTCGTTAGTTGGTTAATGGTTTTGAGTTAGACATTTATAAGTACTTAACTCGGGTGTTTCAATCTTGCTGACAAAGATGTTTTATTTTAAAATTAAAACTAAACTTCACTGAGGTAGTTATAAGGTAGTTCCGTCTACTACCTAGAAGGGTAGTCTGTTTAATGTGTTGTTTATCAGAATATTGATTGGTTTTTGTTGACAGTTGTTTTTGTTTTTGTAGACAGATTGTCAAAAACTGTTTTTTGATATTTTGGAAGATTATTAGAGATTTTATTGATAATCATAACTTAGGTTTTTGTGCTCTATAGATATTAAAATACTTGCGTTTCAGTTGTTAAAATTGGTAACCTAAAGACTTTTTAAAACGGAATTAACTGCCATTTTACTTATAAAAATTATTTTTTTAATAGGTTAAATATTAATCATCTATTAAATTTTTGTTTAAAAAATCAGGCATTTTAAAATAGCATTAAATGTAGCTTTTCGATGTTTGTTTTAATATTGTTGAGATAAATAACAACTTAAATAATATGAAAAAGAAAAATTTACTTTTACAACTTTGTGGAGCAATGCTTCTTGTGTCTTCTACAATGAGTGCGCAAGAATATAGAAAGATTACACAACCCAATTCAGCGTTTCAAGATATTAATGATAATGGCGTAGCAGTTGGTTTTGGATTAATGTATGATTGGACTACGAAGGTGGTAACTCCTAAAGAATGAGTAGTTTATAGATTGAGGTCTATTAATAATAATGGCGATATGACTGCCGTTGTTACTGTTGGTGTTCAAAAGGTTGCGTCTTACAAGCTGAATGGTAACGATTCTTGGACTTCAATACCATTGCCACCAAATACGGTTAATTCAACTTTATATACAGAAGGGGTTCCGTATCAAATTTCAGAAAATGGAAAGTATATTGTCGGAAGTATAGGCTTATTTGATAATCAATTACAAAAAGATATTGTACTATCTTTCATATTCGATACAACAATAGGAGTTACCAGTAGAGCGTCGAATTCCGATTTCGTAGACGGAACTTTTTTAACAGTTAATAATGCCGGAGATACTGCAGGATGGATTGAGATTCCGTTGACGAGTACGAGAAGCGTGCCGACTTTATATAGTAATTCTGGTGTTTTTAAGTGCATCAAAAATAACAACGGGAATTTGCCACAGGTTATTAATAACGAAGTTAAAGCCATTAATAATAATAATAATGGGGTAGCGGTTGGACAACTTGATAATTTACCATTTATCTACGATCCTGCCAAAGATACATATACGCAGTTTGCAAACCCTAATCCCGCTTAATATTTTGGAGGTGCGTTTTCAAGCATTTCAGAGGATGGGACTATTATAGGAATGTGGTATACTGCTGGGCAAAGTAACCGTTCTGCAACGATATATCATCCGAATTTGGGTACTACACCATTAGATATGAAAGCATATTTAGAATCGAGAGGCGTTACAGTCCAAAGTGGTGGTACTGCTAACAATATGGGCCAGCCTTAGCACTTTCTCCAAATGGAAAATTTATTATTAGTTTTGAAGATGGATCTGCAGTTTTTGCTTACGGATGGATTGTTAATATCCCAGAATTGGTGGTAGCTAGCAATGGGGTGAAGGCCAGTAAACTGACAGTTAATGTATATCCTAATCTCGTTATTGATGACATTAATATTGATCTGAGAACTTCGAAAGATGGCGTTGCAAAAATCGAGCTTTATTCGCTTGATGGTAAACTTTTAAAATATGAAAATGAAAATTTATCAAATGGTATTAACCACATTAAAGTTGTTTTTGCTCAAGCTGCAAAAGGAACTAAGAATCTTATCTTGGTTATTAATACACCAGAAGGTAACAGGATTTCTAAAAAGTTGGTAATTAAATAATTACAAGTGTGTGAAGAAAAAGGCTTTCCATTTAAATTGAAAGCCTTTTTTATCAAATATTTTTGGGAGAGTAGAAATACAAGAATTTTTTGTTGGCCATTTCAAAATCTGACCAATCTTCGCAATCTACTTGGTAGGCTGCAACACCGCAAGTTGGAAGATTTATAATTTCGTCCGTTAAATAATTTGCAAAATTCGAAATACCATTATTGTGCGAAAATATAGCGACACAATTGCTATCCTTTGGAAGTCCGTAGATTACGTTTTCAAAATGTTGTTCTCGCGCGTTATAAAGTTGATGCTCAGTCGAAAAATTTTTGTCGAAAACTTTAGAAAATAGCGCGCAAGTATCCTGTGCTCTTTTAGCAGGACTACTAATAAAAGTATCTATGTTAACGGATTTATTTTTTAGGAAATTCGCCATTCTTGGGGCATTTTCTTCTCCTATTTCGGTAAGTGGGCGGTCAAAATCTTCCACGCCTTCTGGCCAGTCGCTCTTGGCATGTCTTATGAGTAAAATTGTTTTCATGTGCTTTTTTTTCTTCAGAAATAAAATTAGGAAAAAAATCTTTTCAAAATTTAATTAATTTGAAAATCAATCTGATATGCATAAAATTTTCTGTTTTAATTTAAAAAAGCAGATTTTATTTATTTTTCTAAATTTAATTTCGTTTAAATTTAAAGTGTTGATAATGAATGTTTTGTGGTGATTTGTAATGTTGGATTATTTTTGAAATTAAACTCTCATATAAATAAAGAAGTATATTAAATTTATTAATTTAAATATATATTTACGGAAATTATAATTGAAATGGTAACGAAATCAAGAGTCATTTAGAAAATATATTGCGCGAGATAACGCCTTTGTCGTCAGAAGACAGCTTTCTGGTTTTTGATCGTATTCATAAATCTTTTGAATTTCCGTACCATTATCATCCCCAAGTCGAACTTAATTTTATCGTTCATGGGAAAGCTTATAAAAGAGTTGTGGGAGATCATTCTGACGAAATCGATGACCTAGAGCTGGTTTTAATTGGACCCAATCTGCCGCATTGTTGTGCAAATCATAATTGTAAAAGTAAGAGATCGCACGAGATTACAATCCAGTTTAATCAAGATTTTTTTTCGCAGGCATTAATGGCTAAAAATATTTTTAAACCGATTAGTAATTTGATGCCCGATTCGATCAAAGGGATTTTATTTTCCCAAGAAACCGCCACAAAACTAAAGAATTCGCTTTTGAATTTATCAAAAATGAACAGTTTTGATTCTTTTGTTGAGGTTATGAAAATTCTCAACCAACTCGCTAATTCTAAAGACCGCACGCTTTTATCTTCGTACAGCATAGAGCAGGAGAAATTTTCATATAAATACACGATGCAAATTGTACATGATTATGTGCATCAAAATTTTAAATCCAAAATTATGTTAAACGATATCGCAGCATTGGTTAACATAAGTATCCCGACTTTTAACCGTTTTATAAAACAAAGGACAGGAAAGACTTTTATTAATTATCTTAATGATATTCGGGTGAGTTACACGGTGCGTTGGATGTTGGATCGCAACATGACAATTTCGTAGATTGCTTTTGAAGCAGGATTTAAAAATATCGCGAACTTCAACAAGATTTTTAAGTCGGTTAAGAATACAACGCCTTCCGGTTTTAAGGAACAATTTGCCGGAATTAAGAAAATTGAATAGTATTTTTGATAGACAGCATCTACAATTTGTAGACAAAGCCTCTTTTTTTCTAATATTTTAAAAATTTGAGAAACTTTTTAATCTCTTTAACATCGTTTTTAATTTGATAATGCTTTTCCTTTTTGTTGGATTTTACAAATAAATCCAAGGTAAATTTGCTAACATCTCCTCCAATAAAAACTTTTTCCATAACATTGATTTTTAAGATTTTAAAGAGAAACTTATCAATAGCTCAACTCCTTTATAATGGGTTTTAAACCCGAATTTCTATCTGATTTTATGATAAGAAGTGTTTAAGTATAAATCGAAATATTAGCCACAACTCTGAGTAAATATTAGTTTACTTAAACACTTTTCTCTTTATCTTAAAGTTATCTCTCTTCTTGTTACAAATATAAAGGAGTAAAAATCTTAAAGATTTAGTATCGAGAAGTTTTATTGATAAGTTCTCGATACTATTTTTAGCAAAATCTACTCGAACTGACGATAACTTTCTCATCCCGAATTTAGGTTAAATATTAAACGATTGTAATTTTAATAAGAACACACAAATGTATATATACACCTATTTCAAATTTTACTAACTTAAAAAACATCTAATATTAAGAAACAATCTCTTATTATGATGTTGCTTGCAGGCTTGTTATCGACACAAGTTGAAGCACAGCAAAATCCTCAAAACTTCTGCTATGTAGAAGTTAACAATAATAACTTACTTAACGTAGGTTCTTACACTTTTGCAACGTATGGAAAGCAAGCCTTTGATTCGGCGATAATTTTTGCTGGAAACATTAATTATGATGCTGCTAAAGTTCGTGCTTAAATTTACAAAAATAACAACGTTACAAAAGTTCTTAACGATGTTAGTCCGTATGTAAGACCATAACAAGCTAAAGGTATTAAAGTTCTTTTGAGTCTTATAGGTAACTATCAAGGCGCTGGAATTCTTAACTTTCAGACACAAGAAGCTGCGAAAGATTTTGCACTTCAATTAGCAAATACAGTCTATACTTATGGTCTTGACGGTATCGACTTTGATGACGAATATGCGGGATATCCCAAAACGGGTAATATCAAAAATCCTGCATCTTTCACAATGCTTTTACAAGAGTTAAAAGCAGCGATGCCAGATAAACTTATCACGCTATATGATTATTCTGACGCGTTTGGTGCGCCAATACCAACAATTTATTTAACAAGTGGGGCTGATCGCGCGGGTAACTATATCAATTATGCTTACAATGGGTTGTACGGAACATACATGACGCAGATGTCGACTGCAGTTCCACCTTTAACCAAATCAAAATTAGGTGCAGCAGCTTTTAATGTACAATCGACTTGTACAGCGACTATTAATACACAATCTACAAGAACAAAAACCGATGGTTATGGCGTGATTGTTTGGTACGACCTTCGTCAAGGAGATGCATCGGCTAAGATTTCTACTTCTACTAATAATTTGTATGGTGAGGCAACGACTTTGTCAGGACAAACTTATGCTTGGACATCGGGAGTAACTTGCGAACCACCAATTGGTCTAGATGCTATTAATTTAGCAGGAACTTTCGCAACGCTTTCTTGGACTGGCGACTCTACTAAAACTTATAACATCGATTATAAATTAGCAAACTTATCAAATTGGATATCAGCAGCTACTAATTATTCTGGAAGTGGTCTTTCGATTAATAATTTAACGGCAAATACAGAATATGACTAGAGAATTCAATCTTCTTGTTCGGCTTCTTTAACGAGTACTTATATTTTTGCACCTCGTTTTAATAGTGGTAATGGATGCGTTCCTCCATATAATTTGTCTTCCTCTAATTATAAAGGAACATCTACAATTGTGTCGTGAACGGCTACCAATGTAGGTTCTTATACTATTCAGTACAAAGCTTCAACAGCATCAGATTAGACAACAGTTAATAATGTAACGAGTAATAATTATGACTTACAAGGTTTAACACCTAATACAACTGATCCTGCCAAAGTACAAGGATCTTGTGGAGGACAATCAAGTGCTTATTCTGCAGAGTCTACATTCAAAAGTGGTTTCACACCGGTACAAAGTATAGGTAATCGTTCGCTTTCGTTCAATGGAACCACCAATTATCTTGATGCCGGTAGTTTTAATATTAGTGGTAATGCATTAACGCTTGAAGGTTGGGTTAAAATGAATGCTTTCCAAGCAAATTTCCCATATATTTCATCTGTTGCAGGTATCGAATGAGGTGAAAACAACTTGGCTTTATTACGCTTTGGTGATGGTGATATCCCAACGGGTGATTATTTACAATTTGTTATAAGTATTGGTGGAGCGCAAGTTAAATTGAAATCTGCGACTAAATTTAACAAAAATGCTTGATATCACATTGCAGCAACTTACGATGTTACAGCTATGAAACTTTATCTTAATGGTGCTTTAGATGCAACAGCTGCAGTTTCGGGAGCATTTAACGCAAATGGTAATTTTTTTTTTACCGGCAAGAAATTCTAATAATAACGACAGAAGACTTAACGCTTTCTTGGACGAATTTAGAGTTTGGACAAGAGCTTTATCTGCAGAGGAAGTTGTAGCAATGCAATGTATTGTAGCACCAAATGCTGCTGGATTAGAGGCTAACTGGAAGTTCAACAAAGATAGTGGTGTAGCGGCTTTTGACCAAACGGCTATCACGCATTTCGCAATTTTGAATAGTATGACAGATGCTAACTGGAGTACAGATGTAGCTTGTGCGGTAGATATGGCAGTTAATGATGTTGCTTCTGCTAAAACTAAAATCTATCCTAATCCAGTTAAAAAAGGTCACGATATTCACTTTGTAACTAAAGAAAAGTCTGCAACTATTTCGCTTAACGACGCTATTGGCAAGTTGGTGAAAACTCAAAAAGTGTCAGGAGAAAAGGCTTCGGTAAGTTCTTCTCACTTAGGTACAGGACTTTACATGTACAAGGTTCAGTCAACAGATAATAATATTATTGATTCTCGAAAAACAAGGGTTAAATAACACTTTTTTCATATATATTTAAATTTTTTTTTTAAAATCAAGGCGCAAATTTGACGTTTAAAAATGTCAGATTTGCGCTTGTTTATCTTATTTTTAAGCCAAAATAAAATGAAACAAATTGTAGGAATAGACATTGGTGGGTCGCATATTACGATGGCACAAGTAACAACCGAAAACCGCGAAACAATCGCTTCAACTTATCTGCGAGAACATGTCGATTCTTTAGCCGAAAATCAAGTTATTTTATCAGCTTGGGTTTCGGCGATACAAAAACTTATTGCTAATCTCGATAAAAATGTAGTGTTAATAGGTGTTGCGATGCGTGGACCTTTCGATTACGAAATCGGAATTTCGTTGATGGCATATGTCAAATTTTTCAATATTATTAATTTGAATGTTAAAAAAGAATTAGCGCAACGACTTTCGATTTCTGAGAAGCAAATTCACTTTATTAATGATGCCGCTGCATTTTTGGAAGGCGAAATTTTTGATGGTGTAGTTCAAAATCATAGAAGAGTTTTTGGGATTACTTTAGGAACTGGACTTGGGAGCACTTTTTATGATGGCAAAATCACAACAGACGAAGATTTGTGGGATTCGCCATATAAAACAAGTATTTTTGAAAATTATTTGACAACCAATTGGTCTATTAAACGTTATAAAGAATTAACAGGCGCAGATATTTCTGGTACTAAAGATTTACGAGAAAAATCAGAAGACCTCCGAACTATAATTTTTGATGAGTACGCGGATCACTTCAGTGATTTTGTTGTGCAACATGTCAAAGCTTATAATCCGAAAGTTTTGGTGATTGGCGGTAATATTGCAAAAGCTTATCCTTATTTTCAGGAGAAACTGACTAATAATCTTGAGAATAATAGCATTAATTTACCAATAAAAATTTCAGCGATTTTTGAAGATGCAGCCATTCTGGGTGCCGCAAGTTATACCTTGAAACAATCGTCAAATTATTAATAAAACTATGAAAATGAAATTCTTATTTACTTCACTTTTTGTTTTTTTTAATCTTATCGTTTTTGGTCAAAATTCGCCAGTCGATTATGTCAATGCTTTGATGGGGACGCAGTCGAAGCCGTCCTTATCCAACGGAAATACGTATCTTGCAGTTGGTCTTCCGTGGGGAATGAATCTTTGGACGCCACAAACGGGAAAGATGGGCGACGGTTGGGCTTACAGTTACGATGCAGACAAAATTAGAGGTTTTAAACAAACGCATCAGCCATCGCCTTGGATGAATGATTATGGCGCTTTTGCCATAATGCCAGGCGTTGGAAAACCAAAATTCAAAGAGGAAGAAAGAGCGAGTTGGTATAGTCATAAAGCTGAAATTTCAACACCTTATTTTTATAGCGTTTATCTAGCGGATGCGAATGTTACAACAGCTTTAACGCCAACGGAAAGAGCGTCTTTTTTTAAGTTTGATTTTCCAAAAACGGACAGTGCTTACGTGGTTATCGACGCTTTGGACAAAGGTTCTTATATTAAAATTCTCCCTAAAGAACGCAAAATTATTGGCTATACAACCAAATATGCTTCTGGGAAATATGAGAATTTTAAAAACTATTTTGTTGTTCAGTTTGATAAAGATTTTGATTTAGCAACAATTTGGAAAGATGATAAATTTGTAAACAATCAACTAGAAATTACATCAAATCATGCTGGTGCAGTTGTAGGTTTCAAACTTAAAAATAAAGAATCGGTTTACACAAAAGTGGCTTCATCTTTTATCAGTTTTGAACAAGCTGAATTAAATTTAAAAAGAGAAATTGCTAACAAAACTTTTGACCAAGTAGAAACCGAAGCTAAAGATATTTGGAACAAAACTTTGAGCAAGATTGAAGTTAAAGGCGGGACAGATCAACAAACAAGGACTTTCTATTCGTCGTTGTACAGAACCTTATTTTTCCCTCAAAAATTTTATGAGATTGATGCGCAAAACAAAATCAAACATTGGAGTCCATACAACGGAAAAATTATGGATGGAAGAATGTTTGCGGATACTGGATTTTGGGATACTTTCCGTGCGTTATATCAATTGTTGAATTTGGTTTATCCAAGCATTAATGTAGAAATGCAAGAAGGTTTGGCTAATGCATATAAAGAAGGCGGATTTTTGCCAGAGTGGAGTAGTCCTGGATATTCCGATATTATGATTGGGAATAATTCGGCGTCGGTTGTCGCGGATGCTTATCTTAAAGGTCTTCGCGGTTACGACATCAAAACACTTTGGGAAGCTGTAAAACACGGTGCAAACAACGAAGGACCGATGAGCGCGGTCGGTAGAAAAGGCGTTGATTATTACAATACTTTGGGTTATGTGCCTTATGATGTTAAAATTAACGAAAATGCTGCTAGAACTTTAGAATATGCTTATGATGATTTTGCAATTTATGAATTAGGAAAAGCTTTGGGGAAACCAGCTTCGGAGATTGATATTTATAAAAAAAGAGCTTATAATTATAAAAACCTTTTTGATAAAGAAACAGGTTGGATGCGTGGCAAAAACAAAGACGGAAAATTCCAATCGCCTTTTAATCCTTACAAATGGGGCGATGCTTTCACGGAAGGAAATAGCCTACACTATACGTGGTCGGTTTTCCAAGATGTTGATGGATTGGCTACTTTAATAGGTGGCAAAAAGAAATTCGAAGCAAAGTTGGACGAAATTTTTACAATTCCTCCCGTTTTCGATGACAGTTATTATGGTTTTGTAATCCACGAAATTCGCGAAATGCAGATTATGGATATGGGACAATATGTCCACGGAAATCAACCGGTACAACACATGATTTATCTTTATAACTATGCTGAAGCACCATACAAAACGCAATATTGGACAAGAAAGGTTATGGATAAATTGTATCAACCAACGCCTGATGGTTATTGTGGTGACGAGGATAATGGACAGACCTCGGCTTGGTATATTTTCTCGGCTTTAGGTTTTTATCCAGTGACGCCAGCGACGGATAAATATGTTTTGGGAGCGCCATTGTTTAAGAATGCGATTATTCATTTAGAAAACGGAAATTCAATCAAGATCAACGCACCAGAAAATAATGCTGACAATCTTTATGTCAATAGTTTAAAGGTGAATAATCAAGCTTATTCTAAAAACTGGTTAAGTCATAAAGAATTGATGAAAGGCGCGGTTTTGGATTTTAAAATGGATAAAACTCCAAATAAACAAAGAGTAAGTGAGGAAAAGGATTTCCCTTACTCAATGTCAAAAGAAAAGTAAAATTTAAAATAAACAATAAATGGAAAAGAATAAAATCTTTGATGAGGTTGAAAAAATGCTGAACGAACAAAATTTTAATATCATTACAAAAGACGACACAAGACCGTGGGGAGGTTTTTTTGTAATTGATGAAAATCAGGCGCAAGATTTTGCAAACATCTATTTTGATGGTATAGATGTGGACGGGCTGAGAATCGGTGGAAAGCTAAGTCCAAAAATTCTTTTGGTGGCGCCAGAAGCTAGATTAAGTTGGCAGTATCACCACAGAAGAGCTGAAATTTGGCAAGTGGTTTTAGGTACTGTCGGTATTAAAAGAAGTCCAACGGACGAGGAAGGCGAACTTGTTGAATACAAACCAAAAGATCAAATCAAGCTAAAGCAAGGCGAAAGACATCGTTTGATTGGTTTGGATAATTGGGGCGTTGTTGCAGAAATTTGGCAGCACGTTGACGCTTCCAATCCTTCGAATGAAGACGATATTGTAAGACTTCAGGACGATTTTGGTCGCTAGAATTTAAAATATGTAATTCAATATTATTTTAATTTTCATTAAGAAAACATTCTCATAGATTCTGTGAGAATGTTTTTTGACCGTCTCTCTGTCCCATGGATGCACGTAATATATGCATCATCAACCAAATAGGTTCATAATTCTTGTGAGAAAGTTGTCTTTGAAGTTCTTTAGTAGAAATTCCTTTTTTTGAAAAACTCATAAAAGCCATTGCTAAAAACCATTTCTGAATTGGAAGTTTTGATGATTCTAAAATGGTTCCGCTTCTCAGTGAGGTTCTAAAATTACAAACAATACATTGCCACATCCACTTGTTTTTTAGCAAATAATGATCTACACCACCACAACTTTTACATAATAACACCTTCTTTTTCTATGGATTCTTTTAAATGTTGCTTACAGCTTTCTTCTGTGGGGAACATTTCAATAAATTGTACTATATTCATAATGAGAAAGATATGGAAATATTGTCATACTGGCAACTTTACTGATAAACATATATTTTTTTATAACTTGTAATTATCGCAAATTTGCTTTGTAACTAATATAGATTTGTATTGGAAATCAACTCTCTATTTGGTATGGTAGTCTTGTATAAAAAAGGCTATCTCATTATGAGATAGCCCTTTTTTAATCATTATCAATCCTTATCCATCTGCCGTTTTCTACACCTTCATAGAAATGGTCGTTATGATAAATAATTGCTCCCTGAATATGAGGTTTGCTTGCCGGTAATCCTGTTAATATTTCTGGAGAAGCGCTTACATTTCTCAATAAAAAAACATCTGGCCCTTCTTTGATAACAATTCCGCTTCCCGGAATCAATCGGGCTTGATTTTCATCCACAGGTGGGTTTGAAATAATAACCGGTAATACTTCTGCCAAACGTCTTGCTCCCATATTTGTTGTACAGCCTCTCAACTCTGTTCCGTATAATTGAACAACACCTGGCGCCGTACATGCGGGATTAATATAAACCACAACATTCTTGTTGCTGATAATCGCTGGACAAGCCATACCGCTGGCAAAGCGGATACTTTTCAAACGATATACAAAAGTCCCTGCAATATTTCTGGGATGGTCAATAGTAGCCACCCCGCTTGAGTTAGACGTCACCTCCATATCTGCACCATTATTGATATTATACGTGAAAATATAAATTTGGTTCGTAAGGCTTCCTTTGAAGGTTACCGTAACATCACCTGTCGGCTGCTGTAGTGCATTTAATGCTGCCGTAGAGGTATTGTCTGCAGGCAAGGCAACGGACGAAATCGTAAAGTTTTCTGTAATATTACATCCATCCTGAGCATACACCACTTTTACACTGTAATTTCCCGGCTGGGTAAAAGTAACCATTGGCGAAGTGCTGATGACTCCGGCATTCGGTGCTCCAATTTTTGTCCAGGTATATGATGCATTTGGATCTGTTCCGTATAATGCTGCTGCATCATAAGTTTTAGGAAATTCTGAAGCACAAAGTGTTTTGTTGCCACCAAAACCTGCTGCCTGAACATTGGTAGGCACAATGGTAAGATTAGTTGTATTACCCAAATCCTGGCTATTTCCATAAGCACTGACAGGACGTGAAAAACTTATGTCTTTTACAGATGCGTAAAATATAGTATAAGCAGCTGCCGGATCAAGATTGATGATAGTTTGACCGGAAGCAGCTGTTCTGCTCACGTTAATCCTATTACATGAAGTTCCTGTCATAAAGAGATTTTCTGTTACCGTTTGTCCACTGGCGATGGTATATGTTCCGGGATTGAAATATAAAGTTTTGTAATTGCCTTTTGATGATAGTGTACCGCTTCCAAGGAAAGTTACTTTATTGAAATTATGAACAGGAGTTCCACCATTTAATGTACCTGCCGTTGTTATCGTCACATCTCCGAAGTTGTTTACATTTGTTACACGAACATAGAAGTTACCCGTTGTTATTTTAGAATCGATGGCATTTATCGTTACCGGGTAATTGTTGTAGGAATCAATAGTAAAGATAGGACTATTAACAACTGATTGTCCAAAGTTTAGTACAGGACCTATATTCTGAGGATAAATTAATTCAAATTTGGAGGTGCTTACTGTAGTCAAAGAATAATTATTGGTTTTAAAACTTTTCACATTCGTTCCTGTCAAGCCGCCATAGTAATCACTCTGAAGCTCAAAATAATCCTGGGTAGCAGCGATACTGATTAGTGTGCTGACCCCTTTGGTATCAATATATCGGGTAATTCCCGGAGTTGCGCTCTGTTGCATTATAATGTTGAAAGGAACTGTAGATCCGGTTGGTACACTAACAGTTGCATCACTTTGTAATGTAAGATTTCCGTTTATGGATAATAAATATACCCGATAAGGATCTGTTCCAAAATGTAGAATGGGTTTATTAGGAGCATTATCAAATGTCATATTCTTTACATTCCTGTTAGCTGATATATATATCCTGTTTTGTTCAGCCGTAAATCCGGAATTGACATCAAAGAAAACATTATCCGTAGCACGCGGTGGAAAACAATCGGTTAAAGGTGTTCCTCCCGAAGTTAAAGACCAGTGCTGTGCATCATCAAAATCACCTTGTCCTCCTATCCAATAAAGATCCCTGGCAGCGGGAATAGTATTGAAATTAAAACCCGCATTATTACCGGCATCAATACTAGCACTTACTTCGTAGGTTTGACCTCCGGATGACGATAGGTTTCTAAGATATGTATTGGTAATTTTAAAGTCAATAGTGTTATAGCTAGGGATAATAATTTTTTTAATCGATGCATCATTACCAATTATTGCCAGCTTATCGGAAGAGCAGTTTCCTATAAGATTCATTTTTTGTTGCACATAGATATCATTTCCAAGGGAAATCGTATTTTTCCCGCTAATATTAAGAGTATTTACTTTATTTAAGTTTCCAAGAGCCAATGTACGAAACCCTGGCCCTGCATAAGCAGTGGAACCAGAATAAGGAAGAATATTAAGTTCATTGATTGTACCTTGTGGAAAACTAAAAGTAGCATAATATCCTGAATTAGAGGAATTATCCTGATAGGAAGGTGTAATATTTATCTTTTCGATATAATGATTAAGCGCATTAAAGCTTGATGCCAGGTATTGGTAATATGCTGGTGTAATATTAATAACACTATTGATATCCTGTATTGGCTGAACGGTATTTACTATGATAGAATTAGTATTTACTGTACTGTTATTCAGTATAAGCTTTTCCCCGGCAAAGGACATAGCCGGTGCTTGTACTGTAATACCTGTAAAATCTAATGTCGCACCAGTATATTGCCGGAGATTGAGATTTGATTTTATTATATTGGTAGCTTTCCAGATAGCATTTCCTGTAAAATTAATTGAAGTGATGCCGCTTATTCCTGCTGTATTAATTGTTTTTGTGATACCTGCCGGTTTTCCCTGGTTAATGAAACTCCAATTCCTGTAACCGTCTCCATAATAACCGTCTACTGCAAAATTAGACTGTAAACTAAGATTACCATTGATGTTAATAGAGAAAGTACCCATATAAAGTCTAACACTTGCAGGCGCTGGAACAGTCCAGGTCATATCATTTACAAAAACGTTGCTGTTCAGTAAAATTGTATTACCATTACCTGCAAACCCTGAATTGGCATCAAAAAAGACATTATCATATATCGTAGGTGTACCACAACGGTTGGCAGAATCTGTACTGCCGCTTACCAAAGACCAGTGCGTTTCGTCATCCCAATTGCCTGCACCACCAACCCAATACAGATTTTTACCGGTAGGTGCAGTAAAGGTGATGCCTGAGTTGTTCCCATTATCAATAGAATTATCCGCTAATACAGTTGCTCCGTTGGCTACTATATTGGTTATGTTCAGCCTGTTGAGCTGTACAATACCGTTACCGTTGATGTTGTTTCCTAATATCAGCTTGCCTTTTTGGGTTGCCGAATAGCCGCTCATATTCTTCATTGTAGCACAGCTGCTTCTGTTGTAAAGAAAAGTATCCTTAACCGAAAAAGTCGGCGAATAACCATTATAATTACCGAATACTATCCCCCCCGTTCCGTTATTGATAAAGCTTTTGGTAGATATTACGGCATTAAGACTGTTATAACCATTAAGAAGAAAATCTGTACCATTTACGACCTGCATTGTATTAGCAGATAGTTTCCCGGTAATACCTATTGTTCCTGCATAATCAAAAATAACAGTATCGATGAAATGATTATTGGTATCACTATTAACTGTAACTCCCCCAACTCTTGCAGTAGTATTCTGGGCATTTACAGGCTGTGTACAGGAAATGGTTATATTGGATGCAGTAATATCCGAATTGCTGATTGAAGCTGAATTACCTCCCAACCTTATACTACCTCCTACACTTATCTTACTATTGTCGGCAAAAAGATTTGCTCCTGTTGCATTGCTAAAATCGAAAATAGCGTTTGGTACTGTTTTCAGAGTATAATCTCCCGGTGCGCTGGGTGCTACCAGATAATAATTCCCGGCTCCGTAAACGGTAACGTCTCGCATTGTATTCCCTTCAAAACTCATATAATAATTAGCAGATGCCACTCCTCCTAAGAACCGGAAGCCCTGATAGTTTGTAACCTGCATATTTTTTTGAAGATAAATACTGCCGTAACAGTCTGCTGTATAGAGATCCAATTGTGGAACCCCGGGTACATTGTGCCACGTCATATTCCTGAATTCTGCCGGCTGCCCGTAAGAAGCCGAGACATTTATTGTTGTGCCGGAATTTTGATCAAAAATAACATCATCCCATCTCATCGGAACACAGTTGGAGGGTGTGCCTCCCGACGTTAAAGACCAATGCGAAGGATTTGCCCAATTGCCAGCGCCACCAATCCAATAATAGGTATGAGAGCTATAATTATTATACATAATATTGCCCAAATTACCTCCTCCGTTAATTGCAGCAGTGTAATTGGCTCCGCCACCTGCATTGATATTGGTAAAGGTGTAATTAGGAAAATCCATTACCACACCTGCGGGTGCGAGGATTCTTCCCTTGTTGGAATTGCTACGTGAAACACCAAGAACCGGGGGCTGACCCGTACAAGGTACATTTGCCAATAAACTCTGGTTGACCTGGAGATAATAATTAGTATAAATATTGTCCAAAGAATAATTTAAGCCATTAAGATTTAATTTATTAACAGAAATTAAACCTCTAAATGTAGCATTACTGTTCATTATCATTTCATCTACATTCAGAACATCTACAGTGGAACTAATAAGGGGTTTCAACATATTGGAAGCTGCAGTAATTTTTTTTACAGTTTGCTGTTTTGTAAATGTTAGTCCCGGGTTACCATAATTGTAATTGCTATAATAGTTATAAGTAGTAATATTAATAGTTGAATTGGAAAGATTAACATTATCATTGATGCTCGCAGCACTTGTATTGATTACACTATTTCCAAAATCGGAAACCGCAGTTGATGTGTAATTAAATATCTTTGTTGTAAGATTCTTGCCATTCACGTCAAGCGAGGCATTATTCTGCACAGTAAAGCTCATATCAAAATGTTCTCCGCCAAGGTCATTGACCAGCTTCCATTTTCCGTTCCCTGTGAGATACACATTGGCATATTTTTGATTCCAATTATCATCGTAAGAATTATTATTTACCCAGAATATATCCGTAGGGATATCAATAAGATTGGGTATTGTCTGGCTATCATCATACATTAGATTAATTACACCGAATAATGGCAAATAAGCCCCCTTTCTCCATTGTATATTTCCGTAGACGCTAATGCCACTGCTTAATTGGAAATTACCGGCAAAACCATCCTGCACAATAAAATCTTTACAGATAGCGGTTCCGGCAATACTTCCCATTGAGGATGTAAAACCGCTCAAATTAGTAATCAATACATTATCATACCTGGAAGGGATAATAGTTGCCTGCGGTCCGGTAGATGAACCAATGCGCCAATGGTTCAGGTCGCTCCAGCTTCCTGTACCCCCAACCCAATAGTAATCGCTTTGCGCAAATACTTGTTGACACATTGTCAGGAAGAAAAGAAAATATAGTTTTAGTTTCATTTAATTTAGAATTACATATTAATAGCTGATTGAATTTTATTCACAAACAATCAGTCCTATAGAAATACATTGAATAATCACATTTGATTCTGAATTACTTTTGCTTTTTCAGTTTTTGGATCTCTTCTTGTAATTCCTTTATTTTGATGTCCTGTTCTTGTGCATTTTTAAGTAGGAGAGGAATCAACTCATTATAATTTACAGACTTATACCCTTCACCATCTGTGTTAACAATGTTAGGAAGCACTTTTTCAACTTCCTGTGCAATTAATCCGTACTGAAGCTGTGCATTTCCTCCTTTTTGTTTTCCTTTTTCATTCCAGAAGTAAGAAACAGGATTCAGCTGTGAAATAATTGTATGCGAAGATATTATCTGCGTAATATTTTGTTTTAAACGTTGATCTGAGTTGTAATCAATAGCGCTTGCTTTCACCGTTCCTGCAACATCAAGCTTAGCAGAAGGAGAGGGAGTATTAGTTCCGATTCCGACACTTCCAATCCCCGAAAAAATTAGATTTTTACCGTTCAAGTCAACATTTCTTGCTGCCAAAGCTGTTGTAATTGTTCCATCAGCTGTATAAATATTGGAATTTACTCCGCCGATGTTTTCCCAGATTGTTCCATTCCAATAATAGTAACCGGGTTGGATAATCTTTGCAACGCTTGCATTAGAAACCGTAGGGGCTGATGTGGCATATATCATCAGAGATTCTGTTCCTGATTGCAGGTTGTTAGTCATTGTCTTGATTTGATCCCCAGTGAGTCTTGGTATCATAAGGCCTTCGGTCTGTGCAGTACCATCGGTTTTTGCGATAACTTCTAACGTGGATTTAGGTGTTACAGTATTGATTCCTACTTGGGAAAATAAGAACGAGCCGGAAAAAAATGCAACTAAAAAAGGTGCATTAAGTAATGTGTTGCGAGATGAGCTCAGAATCATCGTGTGTTTCATAATGTAATAGTTTTTAGTAGTTTATTTTTTTCAGTTTAAATGCTTTAAGCTATCATAAAGGATACTTTTAGATTTCTCAATGAGTTCATTGGACCGGTAAATCTTGCTGGTAATGATGCAGCTTTCAAAAAGCAGGTAAATATGTGCAGACAGAAGTTCATCATTGATTTCATTATCAAAACAAATTCTTAATCTCCTCTTATGCTCTCTGATAGTATAATGAATTTCTGTTTTATCTTCGGGGACTTCAAAAAGTATATTTAGAAAGCTGCAACCTCTGAAATTTTCTTTTTCATTCATATGCATCAGAAAATCAAAAGACTTGAGAATTTTAATTTTAGGACTGGGAGATCCGTCGGTAAATTTTTCAAGCTCTGCAACCCAGTAATCAAATCTTCTCTCCAAAAATTCTATACACAAATCGTCTTTCGACTTGAAATGGGCATAAAATGTGGCTTTAGAAACATTAGCTTCCTGTATGATCTGGTTAATTCCTGTATTACTGAAGCCTTGTCAGTCAAATAAATCACTCGCAGTTATTAAAATTCTTTCCCGTGGAAGTTGCATTATTTTTTTTAACAAATTTAACAAAAATCGAACATATTGGTCTGTTTTTTTTTTAAACATTTAGAACTTTAAATTTCTACATAACAAGGTGTTGTTTTTTAATTTAATCCGATCTTATTTCTTATTAGAATATAAACAATGATCACGCAGGTTATAGAAATATATTAATAAAATTTGTACAAAAAAGTATTAAGATTAAAAAAAAAAAAATAGTCCTTCAAAGTTTTATTTCAATTAAAATATGAGGGATCAGAAATCATATTATGGATATTTTCACTGTTGTCAATCTGCAAAAATCGTTCTAAGGTATAAAGCGTCATGACATAAAAATGAAAGATACAAATAGATAAACAATCTTACCCGTTGTGCATTATGAATTAAAAAGTAAAAAGTTGTTCATTTGATTGAAAATC